>JAQSDS010000153.1 GCA_029946045.1 Rhodoferax sp. | reverse complement strand
ATGTCCATTTCTAATGGAATCATAGACTTACGTGCAGGAAGTGTCGAACTTGAGTGGCCATGTTGCCGTAGCTGTCCAATGCCTGTTGAAGTCGGGATGGGTTGAACGACAACAGCTTGTTGCGTGCCTGGCTGAGCACCACATCACGGTCTTCGGCCAGGTCACCCAAGTTGTTGAGCAGGTCAACGTAGAGGAACTCGCGAGAGAGCTTCTTCGGAAAGCGGGGCTTCACTCGGAAATCAAACAGTCGGTTGCCCAGTCTGAAAACACCATGGCGCTTGTGGTTGTAGACCAGTGTGCTGTTGTAGAGCTGGGTGGTGCCTAGGCCCACCGTGTTGTAAGACGAAGGAGAAAACACCAAAAAATCCTTGTCCCGCAGAAATCCTTTCACCACCTGTTCGTCGGTGGGCGGCAAGGGACCAAACCTCGATTGCTTTGGCGCGTAGTAAAGCCCCTGAGCCAGCTTTTTAAGCACGCCTCTGGACACCAGTTCATTGAGATGCCGATCAACGGCATTACTCAAGCGAGCAAGATCCTCACGCCGATAGACATGGCCATCTTGCAGCTTGTCCGCAAGGTGCGCAGCGGCGCCCCTTAGGGGATGAGTTGAAAGTGTGGCCGCGGCTGACATGGATGCTTTTTCATTGAAGTTTCATGCACTTTACCGCTTCTTGCCCGACGTGTCATCCCCCCAGATTTGAGTGCATTCTTGGACTACGGACGCGGATTCAAGGGGGATTCACGTAATTGAACCGCCGTCCGCAAATTAATGAAATTGAGGCTTGAAGTTGCTGGGTTTCACTGAGAAACGACGAGCGATTTCGCACTATCTAGCTGTGCCAAGGCGTTACGGCATCGATGACGACTCGTGGTGAGGTTTCAGTCGGCTACATTTGCTCATCCTTATGGCAAGTTACAACGGAGGTCTTGATGCTGTATAAAAAGTCATACCCCCTCAAAATTTGTTGAGGAATTACCACGATGGTAAATTTTCGCGTGATTTCGGAGTACAGTGGACATCCTGACTTTGACGGGACGGCCCAGAAGATTGCTCCAGGGCCGCTGTATGACCTGTCAAGAGTCCAAAGCCTGTCGTCCACTGGAGATGGCGTCGCGCTGTGGACAAGGAAGTGCAACCAAGATGTCATGTCACTTTGTTGGGATGTGGATGATGTCGCGGACCTCATCCGAGATCTAAAAACAGCTAATTTCAGAGACTCTGAGTGGTGTGAAAATGGAAAAAACCATTGGGCGGCTTGTGACTCTTACTCAATCGTGCGATCTGAGTGGGTTCCACACGCGAACCGCCATTACTCTTATGAGTACTTTTTGAAATTTGCGATAAGCGTATCAGGGGCCGTTGTTTTGACCGTGTCCTGTCATTTAAGTTAATGAGGTGAAGTATGAAAAGTAAACATACATGCCCAATTTGTGGTGATGGCGAATTTGAGCCGTTGACCGAGGTTGTTGTGCTTCCTTACAAGGATCAAGAAATCAAAGTGGCCTCAAGAATGAGCCTGTGCAGCGATTGTGGGTCGGAGTTTGTAAATGCCGAAGATAGCAGGGTGAACAAACGATCTGTGTTGGCTGCTAGAAAGCGCTTTGACGGATTGCTGAGCGGTGAAGAAATCTACGCAATTAGAAAAAAATATGAACTGAACCAAAAAGTTGCTGCCCAGCTTTTTGGTGGTGGACCTGTGGCATTTAGCAAGTACGAAAACGATGATGTTTCCCATGCGGAGTCTATGGACAAATTGTTGCGCTTGGTATCTCGTAGCGTTGGTGCCTTCTGGGAGTTGGTTGAGCAATCCGGGCTAACCAATGAAATTAAAAAGCCAAAAGTTCCAGTGAAAGAAGTGAGTTTTCTAAAGTCACATCACAACGTAGTTCTCGCAAATTTTGGCGGGAACGGTTTTAAGCCTATTGAAAAATCACATTCATATTCAACCGGAAGTGCAAGTGCAGAGACTTTTGGAGAGCTTAAATGGAAGTAATTGAGCAACGCCCACGTTTGATTTCATTTCGAGCTATCAAATTCACAGGGGTGAATGAGGTTTCTGCCTCGCCACCGCAAGAGCTAAAGCTGGATTTTTCTCAAGCGATTGAAGTTGGATTGGGTGTGTCGACAGTTGACCAGTCTAGGCTTCAAGCCTTGGTCAAAGTTGAGATATCTGCAAAGGCAGTCTATTTGACCGGTGAGCAATCAGGTGCTGAATTTTTAGGGATTTATGAGGGGAAGTTTGAATACCCTGCGAACATTACTGAAAATCACGTGCAAGAAAGATTTGTCCAAGAGCCTTATCAATACATGTTGGTTGCTCAGGTATATCCGCTTGCAATGACTAATTTTCGCAGAGAGCTTCAGTCTATGGGGCTCGACGCACGCGCGCTCCCGTTAGGTCTTTAATTTTTCCTCAAGATTGAGGACCCTCTTTGGCGCTATTTGATGCGACTCCTCGCAGGCGTGCATTTTCAAATTCTTCGATCTCACGAAGGCGGTAGAGCACTCGGCCGTTGATTTTTAAGTACTGTGGGCCAAGGTCATCGCTCCGCCAACGTTCCAAGGTCGCTTCTGCAACACGCCATCTGGCCGCCAGGTGTTTTTGGGATAAGTGCACGGTGTCCATGTTGCGGTCCTTTCGGATAAATTGGTGGGACCCAATGAATGCTTCCCTGGTGCCAATCAGTCCATTTGCGGACGCCGGTTCAAGTGTGATTCGCGAATTAAACCGCCGTCCGCAAATTAATGAAATTGAGGCTTGAAGTTGCTGGGTTTCACTGAGAAACGACGAGCGATTTCGCACTATCTAGCTGTGCCAAGTCGGGACCGGGGAACGCTACTCCAAATTCGTTTGCCCTCTGGCAGCACACCACCTCCGATTACGCTCTTTTGCTTTCCATTACGCCGCATTTCGCACGGCTCTGCAAAAGGGTGGTTTTGGGCCTCTTAGCCAGGCACATCGTCCATGTGCCAGCGCCTTTCGCGATCACTCATCGTCCTAGATTTCGTCGCGCTGTTCATAATCCAAGCGGCGTTGCGCCGCAAAGGCTTCAAAGGCGTCAACCAGCGCGATCTTTGGCGTGTGTGGCGCGTACACCGGCCGCATCAGCGCAGGGCGATTGCCAACGCCTGTGAAAACCGGGTCGGTCAATGGTTCATGATCTACGGGTGCATCCGGCAATCCCAGCACTGACCAGCCGTTGATCACCTCACCTTGCTTATTTTGGGTTGTCCAGCCCGAGAGGAATTGATGAGTGGCCCACTTTGAACACGAACGGCTGGCAAGCCAGTTCAATAATCGGAACAGTTCGGTATCAAATTCCGGCATGAATTGCTCAGCTGGATAGGCCTTGCGGTGCGGGGTGGTCATGGTTGCTGGGGCGCTGAGTTCAAGTAAACGCCCCTGGTTGCGCCGTGACTTGAGCTCCGCTTCTGTCCATCCGGTGTGCTCAATGGCCAGCGCGCGGTCCCAGTACCGTGCGCGGTCTTGCAGTTCTTGGGCATGCGCTTCGCGAAGATGAAACGCATCGTCTGGACAAAACATGTGGGGCAGGCCATAACTCAAATTTTCAGCATGACGCTCATCGTCCAATTCGTCGACGGTTTGGCGAAGGTCATCTCCAGCAGTTTGGGTTTCCTGCGGCCCACCGTGGAACGAAAAGTCGTGGGTGATGGCCCCGATCAGTTCATGCAGGGTGATGAGTGGTGGTTCGTGACCGATGAGCTGGCTCGGCGCGCTGTACAGCACGCCCTTGATGGTGAAGATGGCGTACTTGCTGACCCGCGCTGGCAATTCTTCAAACTCGGCTGTGCGACGCACCGGCAAGGGTTTGAGCATCGGCCGCTCAGCCACCATGAATTTAGCGGCGCGGCTGTTGAATCGCTGCACGATGGTGGCGACAAACGTTTCGTAGTCGCTTTGGCTATCGAAACACCGGCTGGCACGCAGGCGCAAAGCCTGGTCCAGTGCGGTCTTCAGGGAGTCGTGGCGCGATTCGATGGAGCCGTTCTCATTGGACTGGCCCGGATTGCAGCGGCTTGCCCGCAGACCGTAGTGGCGGCACAGGTCGGTGTAACGCTGGGTAAGCTCCTCTTGCTCGGCTAGGTTGTTGAACGCAGCTGACAGGCTGTCGGTGCGGTGCTCTTCGGGTACGCCGCCCAAGGCCCACAGGGCAGCTTGCAGACCGGTGGACAACGCGATGAAACTCTCGCCGGTGGTGACGACCGTGGCGTGACGCCAGCCCGAATGCGCCAAGGCGAATTGGTACAGCCGGTGGGGGAATGGCGCACCGCCAATCTCCACTTGTAATTCGTCGGCCACGGTGAAGTCCGACAGGCCCATGCGCCCAGGCGGGTGTTCCTGAGCGAAGTAGACCTCGCGCTCGGCTCCGAACTGGGTGCGCCATAGCCGAATTCTGCGTTGCAGGGTGCGCAAAACACTCTGGCCCCACTGGCCGGGGTAACGGCGCTGAAGTTCTTCCAGTAGGGTGACGGCATTGAGTCTGACATCGGCTCGCAGTAGAGGAACCACTTCGCTGTCCCAGACAGCACTTAAGGGATCTTCTCTGGTACGCCAGCTCCTGTCTGCGCGTTGGGACGGTATCGAACGGCTTGACCTCGGATCTTGATGAAGTTCGGGCCGGTTTTTCGTTGACGCCAGCCTTGAAGCGTGCGGATGCTCATGCGCCAGCGCTCTGCAAGTTCTTGTTCTGTCAGCAGTGCCAGTTTGATTTCCGGGACATCGCGCACAGTCTGCTCTTGGGTTACGCGGTGTCGGCGCTCTGTGGTGAGGGGGATCTTACCGGTGGTGACGTTTTCAGCCTGAAGCATGGCGGGTTCCTTTTGGGTGGTGAAAAGCCTCTGAAAGCAAGCGAGGGCAAGTGCAAGTATTGAAATTCACGGCATCTCAGACGTCCAGCAGGTAGTTGCTGGTCCGTGCAGGTGATTGCGTATCGTTGCGTGCTAACGCCAATTCCAGGCTGCTCGAGTCCACTGAGTTTTGGCCATTGCAATGTTCAACAAAGATGCCTTTCAGACTGGCCACTTCAAACGCCTCTATGTCTTCGAGCCGATAAAGCAC
>JAQSDS010000152.1 GCA_029946045.1 Rhodoferax sp. | reverse complement strand
CAAAGAAGTCGCCGTCGTCGACCGTCTTGACGATCAGCTCCTTCATGTCGTAAGCCTTGTTGGGGTTGTCGGGCACCAGCGTGTCCAAGCTGTGCTCCATGCGGCTGGCCGGGTCGCCGCTATGGCGCACCGGGGCTTTTTCGCGGTTGTTCAGCGGCAGGTAGTTGTACAGGCGGCGCAGCATCAGCAGCGCTTCCACGTCGTTCTCGAACGCCAGGTCGGCAACCCCGCTCTTGGTGGTGTGGCTGATGGCACCACCCAGCTCTTCGGCCGTCACTTCTTCGTGGGTCACGGTCTTGACCACTTCGGGGCCAGTGACAAACATGTAGCTCGAATCTTTCACCATGAAGATGAAGTCGGTCATGGCAGGCGAATACACCGCACCGCCCGCTGACGGCCCCATGATCATGCTGATTTGCGGCACCACGCCGCTGGCCATCACGTTGCGCTGAAACACGTCGGCGTAGCCACCCAGGGAGGCCACGCCTTCCTGAATACGGGCACCGCCCGAGTCGTTGAGACCAATCACCGGCGCGCCAACCTTCATGGCCTGGTCCATGATCTTGCAGATCTTTTCCGCATGGGCTTCCGACAGCGCGCCACCGAACACAGTGAAGTCCTGGCTAAAGACAAACACCAGGCGGCCATTGATCATGCCGTAGCCGGTGACCACACCGTCGCCCGGGATCTTGTTGTCCTGCATGCCGAAGTCGGAGCAGCGGTGCTCGACAAACATGTCCCACTCTTCAAACGTGCCTTCATCGAGCAGCACCTCCAGGCGCTCACGCGCGGTGAGCTTGCCCTTTTTGTGCTGCGCGTCGATACGATTCTGGCCCCCGCCCATACGGGCGAGTTCGCGCTTTTTTTCCAATTGTTCAAGAATATCGTGCATGGCTTGGTCTCTCTTAGGTCAGGAAATAGTTCGGTTTTCGGATGTTGATATCGTTCTTGGCTTAGGCATTTTCAGCATAAGCCTGGAGCATGTTTCTGGCGGCCGTAGAGGCTGCCAGGCGGCCTGCCAAGACCTCTTGCGTCAACTGGGGCAACAGTGTCCTGACCGCCGGATGCTGGGCAAAGGCCTGTTTCAAACCAGCGTCGATGCGTTCCCACATCCAGGCCTGCGCCTGCTTCTGACGGCGCGCGGCAAACTTGCCATTGCCGGTTTGCAGAGCTTTGAATTCGAGCACCTTGCTCCAGAAGGTATCAACCCCCTGGGCATGCAGGGCGCTGAGCTGGATCACTTGCGGATGCCAGAGTTTTTGGTCATGGTGCATGTGGTCCGGGCTGCCATGCAGGCCCAGCAAACGCAGGCTGGAGCTGATCTGGGCACGCGCCCGCGTAGCGGCATCAGGATCGATATCGGCCTTGTTGATGACCACCAGGTCGGCCAGCTCCATCACGCCCTTTTTGATGGCCTGCAAATCGTCTCCGGCATTGGGCAACTGCATCAGCACGAACATGTCGGTCATGTTGGCCACCGCGGTTTCGCTCTGGCCCACACCCACAGTTTCCACAATCACCACGTCATAACCCGCCGCCTCGCAGACCAGCATGGCCTCGCGGGTTTTTTCGGCCACGCCACCCAGCGTGCCGCTGCTGGGGCTGGGACGAATGTAGGCTTGCTCGTGGACCGACAACAACTCCATGCGGGTCTTGTCACCCAGAATGGAGCCGCCTGACACGGTGCTGGACGGGTCAATGGTCAGCACCGCGACACGGTGGCCTTGGCCAATCAGGTACAGCCCGAGCGCTTCGATAAAAGTGGATTTACCCACGCCCGGCACGCCGCTGATGCCCAAGCGGAACGACTGGCCGGTGTGCGGCAACAAGGCGGTGAGGAGTTCATCGGCCTGCAAGCGGTGGTCGGCACGCGTGGACTCCAGCAAGGTGATGGCTTTGGCGATGGCACGGCGCTGCATGCTGGCATCACCCCGCAGCACGGCCTCCACCAGAGCGCTTGGATTCACTTCAGCGCAGCCTTGATCTGTGCCAACACATCCTTGGCGCTCACCGGAATCGGCGTGCCGGGGCCGTAGATGCCCTTGACGCCGGACTGGTACAAAAAGTCGTAGTCCTGGCGCGGCACCACACCGCCAACAAACACAATGATGTCGTCGGCGCCCTGCTTCTTGAGTTCGGCAATGATGGCCGGCACCAGGGTTTTGTGGCCGGCGGCGAGCGTGCTGACACCGACAGCATGCACGTCGTTTTCGATGGCCTGGCGCGCACACTCTTCGGGGGTCTGGAACAGCGGACCCATGTCGACGTCAAAGCCGAGGTCGGCAAAGGCCGTGGCCACCACCTTGGCGCCGCGGTCGTGACCGTCCTGGCCGAGCTTGCTGATCATCACACGTGGGCGGCGGCCCTGCGCGGTGGCGAAGTCGGCAATGTCCGCCTTGAGTGCGTTCCAGTAGTCCATGGTGTCTCCGGCCGTGGTGTCGGTGTCAAAAGCTGCGGCGTAGACGCCGGTCACCTTTTGCGTGTCGGCGCGGTGGCGACCAAAGGACTTTTCCATGGCGTCGCTGATTTCGCCCACCGTGGCACGGGCGCGCACCGCCTTGATGCTCAAGTCCAGCAGGTTGCCGTTGCCACTGGCGGCGGCTTCCTCGATCGCCTTCAGGGCCTGTTGCACCTGGGCTGCATCGCGTTTTTGTTTGATCGCGTTGAGGCGGGCAATTTGCGAATCGCGCACCGCCACGTTGTCGATGTCGCGGGCTTCAATGGCATCCTCAGATTTAAGCTTGTACTTGTTCACGCCCACAATGACATCTTTGCCGCTGTCGATGCGGGCCTGCTTTTCTGCGGCGGCGGCTTCAATCTTGAGCTTGGCCCAGCCCGAATCCACTGCTTTGGTCATGCCGCCCATGGCTTCGACTTCTTCGATGATGACCCAGGCTGCGTCCGCCATGTCCTGGGTCAGCTTTTCCATCATGTAGCTGCCAGCCCAGGGGTCGATCACATTGGTGATGTGGGTTTCTTCCTGGATGATGAGTTGGGTGTTGCGCGCGATGCGGCTGGAGAACTCGGTCGGCAGCGCGATGGCCTCGTCGAACGAATTGGTGTGCAAGCTTTGCGTGCCACCAAACACGGCCGCCATGGCCTCGATCGTGGTGCGCACCACGTTGTTGTAGGGGTCCTGCTCGGTCAGGCTCCAGCCGCTGGTCTGGCAGTGCGTGCGCAGCATCAAGCTCTTGGGCGACTTGGCGTTGAAGCCCTTCATGATGCGGCACCACAGCAGCCGCGCGGCGCGCATTTTGGCGACTTCCAGGTAGAAGTTCATGCCAATGGCCCAGAAAAAGCTCAGGCGGCCGGCAAAACCATCGACATCCATGCCCTTGGCAATGGCGGTCTTGACGTATTCCTTGCCGTCGGCCAGTGTAAACGCCAGTTCCAGCGCCTGGTTGGCACCGGCTTCCTGCATGTGGTAACCGCTGATGGAAATCGAGTTGAATTTCGGCATGTGTTTGGCCGTGTACTCGATGATGTCGCCAATGATCTTCATCGACGGCTCGGGCGGGTAGATGTAGGTGTTGCGCACCATGAACTCTTTCAGAATGTCGTTCTGAATGGTTCCGCTGAGTTTGTCTTGGCTGACGCCCTGCTCTTCGGCCGCCACCACATACCCGGCAAGCACCGGCAGCACGGCACCGTTCATGGTCATGGAGACACTCACCTTGTCGAGCGGAATCTGGTCAAACAAAATCTTCATGTCCTCGACCGAGTCGATCGCGACACCGGCTTTGCCGACGTCGCCGGTCACACGCGGATGGTCCGAGTCGTAGCCTCGGTGCGTGGCCAGATCGAACGCCACCGACACACCCTGGCCACCTGCGGCCAACGCCTTGCGGTAAAACGCGTTGGATTCTTCGGCGGTGGAAAACCCGGCGTACTGGCGAATGGTCCAGGGCCGCACGGCGTACATGGTGGCCTGTGGGCCGCGCAAGTAGGGCTCGAAGCCCGGCAGCGTGTTGGTATAGGCCAGGTTTTGCGTGTCCTCGGCCGTGTACAGGGGTTTGACCGAAATGCCATCAGGCGTGAGCCAATTGAGCGCGTTGACATCCCCCCCGGGCGCCGATTTGGCAGCCGCTTTGGCCCAGGCGTCCAGACTGGCTGACTGAAATTCAGGATTTTTTTGGGTCATGATGGCAAACGGTTAAGGGTTGGAGCGTCAACACAGCCACTGTACAGCGGCTTGCATTTAGAGCCAATGAGTTTACATTATTTATAATTATTGATGCAAAAAATTCCTTCCAGCTTACAATTTGCCGTATGGCCGCACTCTCATTAGCTCCCCGCGCACTTTACGAAGAAGTGGCTGAATTGCTGCGTCAACGTATTTTCAGCCGCGAGCTGGAGCCCGGCAGCTGGATCGACGAACTCAAGATTGCGCAAGACTACGGCATCAGCCGCACGCCCATGCGGGAAGCGCTGAAGGTACTCGCCACCGAAGGCCTGGTGACCATGAAAGTGCGTCGCGGTGCCTATGTGACCGAGGTCTCCGAGCGCGACCTGGCCGATGTCTACCACCTGCTGAGTCTGCTTGAATCCGATGCCGCGGGTGTCGTGGCACAGACCGCCACCGATGTCCAGACGGCTGAGTTGCAGGCGCTGCACCAGGAACTCGAAGATGCCGCCCGCCCAGAAAAAATGGATCGCCAACGCTTTTTTGAGATCAACGAGCGTTTCCACATGTGCCTGCTGGAAATCGCCAATAACCGTTGGCGCAATCAGATGGTGGCCGACCTGCGCAAGGTCATGAAGCTCAACCGCCACAATTCGCTGCTGAAATCCGGGCGTATCCAGGAGTCTTTGGATGAACACCGCGCCATCATGGCCGCGCTGGTGGCGCGCGACCCGCAGCTGTGCACACAACGCATGCAGGCACACTTTGCCAACGGTCTCGAAGCTGCCAACTGATGCAAAACCCTTGACGCTCATGCACGACACCTTTATGCAGCAAGCGCTGGCCCTGGCCACGCAAAGCCTGCTGAGCACGTCGCCCAACCCCCGCGTAGGCTGCGTCATCGCCACGTCTGACGGCCAAGTGCTGGGCCAGGGCTTTACCCAGCGCGCCGGCCAAGCACATGCCGAGGTCAT
>JAQSDS010000151.1 GCA_029946045.1 Rhodoferax sp. | reverse complement strand
AAATTTGCGCGCGGCCACGAATGTCGGGCAGCGTCACATAAACCTGGCGGTCAAAACGACCCGGACGCAACAAAGCGGCATCCAGAATGTCCGGGCGGTTGGTGGCGGCCACCACGATCACGCCGACGTTGGTCTCAAAGCCGTCCATCTCGACCAGCATCTGGTTCAGGGTTTGCTCGCGCTCGTCGTTACCACCACCCAAACCGGCGCCGCGCTGGCGGCCAACCGCGTCAATTTCATCAATGAAGATGATGCAGGGTGCATTTTTCTTGGCGTTGTCAAACATGTCGCGCACCCGGGAGGCGCCAACACCGACAAACATTTCAACAAAGTCAGAGCCCGAGATACTGAAAAAAGGTACTTTGGCTTCGCCTGCAATGGATTTGGCGAGCAGGGTTTTGCCGGTGCCCGGCGGACCGACCAGCAGCAAACCACGCGGAATCCGGCCACCCAATTTTTGGAACTTGGCGGGGTCTTTCAGGAAGTCCACCACCTCTTTCACTTCTTCCTTGGCTTCGTCGCAACCTGCCACGTCGGCAAAGGTCACGGTGTTGGTGTTTTCATCGAGCAGGCGCGCCTTGCTTTTACCAAAACTGAAGGCACCGCCCTTGCCGCCACCCTGCATCTGGCGCATGAAGTACACCCAGACGCCAATCAGCAGCAACATCGGACCCCAGCTCACCAGCAGCGTCATTAGCAGGGAACCTTCTTCGCGTGGGCGCACGTCAAACTTAACGTCATTGGCGATCAGGTCACCGACCAGGCCGCGGTCAAGGTAAGTGGCGGTGGTGCGAACCTTGCGGTCGTCAACGGTGACCGCCACGATTTCTGTGCCGCCCTGGCCTTCCTGGATCACAGCACTTTTGATCCGGTTACCACGCACTTCGTTTAGGAAGTCCGAATAACCGAGATAACCGGCGCCAGCTTCCGGACGCGTGTCGAATTGCTTGAAGACAGTGAATAGCACCATCGCAATGACCATCCAGACCGCAATTTTTGAAAACCATGGATTGTTCAAACCAGACTCCAGTAGAAATGCATACGTTCAAATACCAAAAAGATGGCCAATTCTAGGCGGTTCAGCCAGCGCCACGACAAAACACAGGCATCAGCCACAGCGACTACAAGGAATTCAGAATTTTTTCAGCTGCATGCCGATCAAAAAAGTTTCTGACGACTTGTCGCGCGAAGCCTTGGGCTTGAGTCGTTTGACGGTAACAAAAGTTTCCCGAAAGCGCTGGTACAAGGCATCGTAGCTACCGCCATGAAACACCTTGGCCACCAGCGCGCCCTCAGGCTTGAGATGGTCCTGGGCAAATTCCAGCGCCAATTCAATCAAATGCTCAATGCGTGCCGCATCGGCCGAGCTGATGCCCGACAGGTTGGGCGCCATATCGGAAATCACCACATCGGCCCGCTGGCCCTGCATATGTTGGGCCAATTGGGCCAGCACCTCATCCTCGCGCAGATCGCCCTGAATGAACAGCACGCCTTCAATGGCTTCCATCGGCAACAAGTCGAGTGCAATGATGCGTCCATTGAGCCCGCCCGCAGCCGCTCCGCCACCGGTGGCGGACTTGGGTGACAGCTTGTGACGCACATATTGGCTCCAGGCGCCCGGTGCCGAACCCAGGTCCACCACCAGTTGGCCTGGCTTGATGAGGTGCAGGGTTTCGTCAATTTCCTGCAACTTGTAGGCTGCTCGCGCCCGGTACCCCTCTTTTTTTGCGAGCTTGACATAGGTGTCATTGACGTGATCATTGAGCCATGCCCGATTGACCTTGCTGCTTTTAACTGCTGATTTCATAGTTCTCACCGATAATGTCGTTATGTCTCAAATTCAACTGACCCCCGCCCAACGCAAAGCGCATCGTGCCGATGCCCACCACCTCGACCCCGTTGTCATGGTCGGTGGTGACGGCCTGACCGACGCTGTCAAGAAAGAAGCCGACGCCGCGCTCAAGGCCCATGGCCTGATCAAGGTACGCGTTTTTTCCGATGACCGCGCCGCCCGTGAAACCATGTTTCAAACCCTTGCCGACGAACTCAGCGCCGCCCCGATCCAGCACATCGGCAAGTTGCTGGTGCTGTGGCGCCCTCTGCCCGAGCGCGAAAAAACCGCCGACGACGACCGCAAACCCGGCCCGCGTGATGTCAAGGTGCTCAAGTACAGCACCCGAGGCGGCCAGCGCCCCGAGGTCAAAACCCTGCGTGTTCTGGGCAACCAGCGCCTCACGTCGGGTGGCCAGGTGAAACGCTCCAAGCCCAAGCAAATCAGCATCAAGAAGCGCAGTCAAACCTGACAATTCTTCTGGCTTTAACTAGCCTTGCGCGTCAGCTTCCAAAACGTCAACCCGGCGCACAGCCACTGCAGCGCAAACATCACGCTGCCCACGCTGTGCCAAAGTCGCAGATTCTCCCGGCTGACAATTCTCGGGGCGACGGCGAACTCCGACAGCAGCGCCAAAAGTACGCCAAGCAACATCAATAGCATGGCGGACTGCAAGCGCTCGGTCTCGGGACGACCCGGGTCCGATTGGCTCAGCAGCAGCAAGAACAAGCCACAACCGGTACTGAGCCAGGTCTGCGCGGTGAACAATGTGGCCGCCATACCGCCGGCCAGGGCCGGACTGGGCAAATACACAAACAACATGGGCACAACCAAGGCACCCAAGGTGGTCAGACTGCCCCACCACAGGGCAGCGAGCCAGGGCGTTAAAGCCTGAGCGCGCGTGCGCATTTAGCAGTAACTGACCGAGATCACTTCATAACGGCGCAAGCCTGCCGGGGCCTGCACCTCCGCGGTGTCGCCTTCGACCTTGCCGATCAGAGCGCGCGCAATCGGGCTGTTGATGTTGATCAGGCCGAGCTTCAGGTCGGCCTCGTCTTCCCCAACAATCTGATAGCTGACCTTTTGGCCGGACTCCTCGTCTTCGAGCGCCACGGTGGCACCAAACACGACCCGGCCATCGGCATGGAGTTCAGTGGGGTCAATGATTTGCGCAGCCGAGAGCTTGCCTTCGATTTCCTTGATGCGACCTTCGACAAAGCCCTGCTTGTCCTTGGCCGCGTCGTATTCGGCGTTCTCGCTCAGGTCGCCCTGCGCGCGCGCTTCGGCAATGGCGCCAATGACAGCTGGACGCTCAAACGCCTTGAGTTGATGCAACTCGGCCTTGAGTTTGTCAGCACCACGTTTGGTAAGGGGAAGGGTCGCCACAAGCAGCTCCGTGAAAGTTAAAAACACAAAATGAAACCGCCGAACGTTGCCGGTCGGCGGTATGGGGGAATTATGCCGCGAATATGAGGCGGCTGAGCCAAGGTTTACCCTGCGCTTAACTGCGCATGCATTTCCTGCACTGAAATCACATCAAGCGCATCCATGTAGCGCATGCCCTCCACCGCCGCCTCGGCACCGGCGATGGTGGTGAACGTGGTCACCTGAGCGAGCAAGGCCGAGGTCCGGATCTGGCGCGAATCGGCAATCGCGTTGCGCCGCTCTTCCACCGTGTTGATGACCAGCACGATCTCCTTGTTCTTCAGCATGTCGACGATATGCGGGCGCCCTTCGGTGACTTTGTTGACAACACCGCAGGGAACGCCGGCGGCGTTGATGGCAGCGGCCGACCCCTTGGTGGCGACCACAACAAAATTCATCGCCACCAGGGACTTGGCGACTTCGATGGCACGCAGCTTGTCATTGTTTTTGACCGACAGGAACACTTTTCCGGAAGGCTCGCCGTTGGCCGTAAAAGGCCGTGGCAACTTGCTGCCAGCGCCCATTTGCGACTTGACGAAGGCTTCGCCAAAGGTCTTGCCAACGCCCATGACTTCGCCGGTGGACTTCATCTCGGGACCAAGAATGGTGTCGACGCCAGGAAACTTGACGAAGGGAAAGACCGCTTCCTTGACGCTGAAATAAGGCGGATCCACCTCACGAGTGATGCCTTGCGAGGCCAGAGTTTGACCGACCATGCAACGCGCCGCCACTTTGGCCAGCTGCACGCCCGTGGCTTTGGAGACAAAGGGCACGGTACGCGAGGCCCGCGGGTTGACTTCGAGCACAAAAATCACATCCTTGCCGTCCAGGTGCTGAATGGCAAACTGCACGTTCATCAGTCCCACCACGTTCAGGCCATGCGCCATGGCTGCGGTCTGGCGTTTGATCTCGGCCACTGTTTCGGCCGACAGGCTGTAAGGCGGCAAAGAGCAGGCCGAGTCGCCGCTGTGCACCCCCGCCTGTTCAATGTGTTCCATGACACCGCCAATGTAGGTCTGACCGGTGGCATCACGCACGCAGTCCACATCACACTCGATGGCGTCATTCAAAAAGCGGTCGAGCAGCACCGGCGAGTCATGCGACACCTTGACCGCTTCGCGCATGTAGCGTTCCAGATCGCGTTGCTCGTGCACGATTTCCATGGCACGACCGCCCAGCACGTAGCTTGGACGCACCACCAGCGGGTAACCCAGGGCGGCGGCTTTGTCGAGCGCCTCGGCCTCGGTGCGCGCGGTGGCATTGGGCGGCTGGCGCAATTTAAGTTCGTGCAACAGCTTCTGGAAACGTTCGCGGTCTTCTGCGGCATCGATCATGTCGGGGCTGGTGCCGATGATCGGCACGCCATTGGCTTCCAGGTCAAGCGCCAGCTTCAAGGGGGTCTGACCGCCGTACTGGACGATCACGCCATAGGGCTTTTCCTTGTCGACAATTTCAAGCACGTCTTCGAGCGTCAGCGGCTCGAAGTAGAGACGATCTGAGGTGTCGTAGTCGGTCGAGACGGTTTCGGGATTGCAGTTGACCATGATGGTCTCATAGCCGTCCTCGCGCATGGCCAGCGCCGCATGCACGCAGCAGTAGTCAAATTCGATACCCTGGCCAATGCGGTTGGGCCCGCCGCCGAGCACCATAATTTTTTTGTTGTTGGTGGGTGCTGCTTCGCACTCGGCACCCTCAGCCTCGTACGTGGAATACAGGTAGGCCGTGTTGGTGGCAAATTCAGCCGCGCAGGTATCGACCCGCTTGTACACCGGGCGCACGCCCAGTGCATGGCGGCGTGCGCGCACCGCTGTGTCGCTGGTCTTGAACTGCTTGGCCAGGCGGCGGTCGGAAAAC
>JAQSDS010000150.1 GCA_029946045.1 Rhodoferax sp. | reverse complement strand
TGCCCGTCAAGGTACGCGCGCTCAAAAAGACCGCGAACAAGTGCGTCACTCGACCAAGAAGCCTTTTAAACAAAAGGGTACCGGTCGCGCTCGTGCAGGTATGACGTCGTCGCCCTTGTGGCGTGGCGGTGGTCGGATTTTCCCGAACATGCCTGACGAAAATTTCGCGCAAAAAATCAACAAGAAGATGTACCGCGCCGGCATGGCCTCCATCTTCTCCCAGTTGGCTCGCGAAGGCCGTCTGGCTGTGGTGGATTCACTCACAGTCGACTCCCCCAAGACCAAGGCGTTGGCTTCCAAATTCAAAGCCATGAACCTTGACTCGGTGCTGGTGATTGCAGATGAGGTTGATGAAAACCTTTACCTTGCATCACGTAACCTGGTGAACATCTTGGTGGTTGAGCCTCGCTATGCTGATCCCGTGTCGCTGGTCCACTACCGCAAGGTTCTGGTTACCAAGGCTGCCATGGGCAAACTCCAGGAGATGTTCGCATGAGCCACGGTTCCCAAAATCTCAAATTTGACGAAGGTCGTCTGATGCAGGTGCTGGTTGCCCCCATCGTGTCTGAAAAGGCAACGATGGCAGCTGAGAAAAGCAACGCTGTGACCTTCAAGGTGCTGCAGGATGCAACCAAGCCAGAAATCAAGGCTGCGGTCGAATTGATGTTCAAAGTTGAAGTCAAGGGCGTGTCTGTGGTTAATACCAAAGGCAAGACCAAGCGTTTTGGCAAGTCAGTCGGTCGCCGTGACAACGTGCGCAAGGCTTACGTCATGCTCAAACCCGGTCAAGAGTTGAACCTTGGTGGGGAGGCTGCTTAATCATGGCTGTTATCAAAATGAAACCAACCTCACCAGGCCGTCGTGGCATGGTGAAGATCTCGCGTGAGCACCTCCATAAGGGTGCACCTCACGCGGCTTTGCTGGAGCCTCAGTTCCAGCATGCAGGTCGTAACAACAACGGCCACATCACGACCCGTCACAAGGGTGGTGGTCACAAGCATCACTACCGCGTTGTCGATTTTCTTCGCAACAAGGACGGTATTGCTGCCAAGGTCGAGCGTATTGAATACGATCCAAACCGTTCCGCGCACATCGCTCTGGTGTGCTACGCAGACGGTGAGCGCAAGTACATCATCGCCCCGCGCGGCCTTGAAGCTGGTAGTTCCATCATGAGTGGTGCCGAGGCACCGATTCGTGTCGGTAACACTTTGCCAATTCGCAACATTCCGGTCGGCTCGATCATTCACTGCATCGAAATGCAAGTGGGTAAAGGTGCCCAAATGGTTCGTTCGGCAGGTGCTTCGGCAACCTTGCTGGCGCGCGAAGGCACTTATGCCCAGGTGCGTATGCGCTCGGGTGAAGTCCGCAAGATTCACATTGACTGCCGCGCCACTTTGGGCCAGGTCGCCAACGAAGAACACAGCCTGCGCCGTTTGGGCAAGGCCGGTGTCAAGCGTTGGATGGGTATTCGTCCCACCGTTCGCGGTGTGGTCATGAACCCGGTGGATCACCCACATGGTGGTGGCGAGGGTAAGACCGGCGAAGGCCGTCATCCAGTCGATCCTTGGGGTAATCTGACCAAGGGTTACCGTACCCGTAACAACAAGCGCACGCAGGTCATGATCGTGTCGCGTCGCAAGAAGTAAGGGGTAGGTAAATGACTCGTTCTCTCAAAAAAGGTCCCTTTGTTGACCAACACCTGATCGCTAAGACCGAAAAGGCCGTTGCTACCAAGGATAAAAAGCCGATCAAAACCTGGTCGCGTCGCTCAATGGTTCTGCCCGATTTCATCGGTCTGACCATTGCTGTGCACAATGGCAAGCAGCATGTGCCTGTGTATATCACTGACCAAATGGTTGGCCACAAGTTGGGTGAGTTCGCACTGACCCGTACTTTCAAGGGCCATCCTGCGGACAAAAAAGTCTCAAAGAAATAAGGAGTTGACCATGGAAACACGTGCAACCCTTCGGGGCGTTCGTCTCTCGGTCGACAAAGGCCGTCTGGTCGCGGACTTGATCCGTGGCAAAAAAGTGGATCAGGCTCTGAACATTTTGCAGTTCACGCAGAAAAAAGCTGCCGTGATCATCAAAAAGGTTCTGGAGTCAGCCATTGCCAATGCTGAACACAACGACGGTGCCGATATCGACGAACTGAAGGTGAAAACCATCTACGTTGAGCAAGGTACGTCGCTCAGGCGCTTCACGGCCCGCGCAAAAGGTCGTGGCAACCAGATCAGAAAACCCACGTGCCATGTGTACGTGACGGTTGGTAACTGAAAGAGGCCAGCAAGATATGGGACAAAAAATCCATCCAACCGGCTTTCGCTTGTCGATCAGCCGCAACTGGGCATCTCGTTGGTATGCCAATGACCGTGATTTCGCTGGCATGCTGGCGGAAGACATCAAGGTCCGCGAGTACCTGAAAGCCAAGCTCAAGAACGCGTCTGTTTCGCGTGTCTTGATCGAGCGTCCTGCCAAGAACGCCCGCATCACCATTTACTCGTCACGTCCGGGTGTCGTGATCGGCAAAAAAGGCGAGGACATCGAAAACCTCAAGCGCGAACTGGGTCGCCAGCTGGGCGTGCCGGTCGCAGTCAACATCGAAGAAGTGCGCAAGCCTGAAATCGATGCCAAGCTGATCGCTGACTCCATCACGCAACAGCTCGAAAAACGCATCATGTTCCGTCGGGCCATGAAGCGCGCCATGCAAAATGCCATGCGCTTGGGCGCTTTGGGCATCAAGATCATGTCGTCGGGTCGTTTGAACGGCATTGAAATTGCCCGCTGCGAATGGTATCGCGAAGGCCGCGTGCCGCTTCACACCTTGCGTGCTGACATCGACTACGGTACGTCTGAGGCCAAGACCACCTACGGCATCATCGGTGTCAAGGTCTGGGTTTACAAGGGCGATACCCTGGGTCGTAATGACCTGCCGGCAGTCGAGACTCCGCGTCCTGATGACGAGCGTCGCCCACGCGGCCCGCGTCGTGATGACCGTGGCGGCCGTCCTGGCTCCGACCGTCCTGCACCTCGTGGTGCGCGTCGCCCGATGGGCAGCAACGCCGCACCTGCTGATGGCAGTGACAAACCCGCAGTGGCTCTTGGAGCCGATGCTAAACCCACCGTTCAGCGCGTCCGCAAGGTAGCCGCGCCAGCCGCTGCAGCAGCTGACGGTAAAGGAGAATAATTATGTTGCAACCCGCTCGTCGCAAGTATCGCAAAGAGCAAAAGGGCCGTAACACCGGTATCGCAACCCGGGGTAGCTCGGTTGCATTTGGTGATTTTGGTCTGAAATGTATTGATCGCGGTCGTTTGACGGCACGTCAGATCGAGGCCGCACGTCGTGCTGTCTCCCGTCACGTCAAACGTGGTGGTCGTATCTGGATTCGGGTGTTTCCTGACAAGCCCATTTCCCAAAAGCCCGCAGAAGTGCGGATGGGTAATGGTAAAGGTAACCCCGAGTACTACGTGGCTGAAATCCAGCCCGGCAAGATCGTGTTTGAAATCGTGGGTGTCTCCGAAGAGTTGGCTCGTGAAGCGTTTCGTTTGGCCGCTGCCAAATTACCGCTGCGCACCACCTTCGTGTCACGCATGATCGGTCAGTAATCAGGAGAAAATGATATGAAAACGACTGAATTACGCCAAAAAGACGTCGCCGGTTTGCAGGCAGAAGTCAAAGCGCTGCAAAAAGCACACTTTGGTTTGCGCATGCAAAAAGCGACCCAACAACTCAACAATACAGCCACGCTGCGTTCAGCACGCCGTGACATCGCTCGCGCCAAGACCATTCTGGTCGAAAAGCAAGCTGCTGTTCCATCCGCCAAATAAGGAGCGAAACATGACGGAAGCTAAAACATCCCTCAAGCGCACCTTGGTTGGCAAGGTGGTCAGTGACAAACGTGCAAAAACAGTGACCGTGCTGATCGAGCGTCGTGTCAAGCACGAGCTCTACGGCAAGATTGTTGGCAAGTCCAGCAAGTACCACGCCCATGACGAAAAGGGCGAGTACAAGATGGGCGACATGATCGAGATCACCGAAAGCCGTCCTATCTCCAAGACCAAGAACTGGGTGGCAACTCGCCTGGTTCAAAAGGCCTCGCTGGTCTAAGTCTTTAAAGAGGGCTGCTTGTCAGCGCTTCGAGAAACGACTCACAATTGTGAGTCGTTTTTTTTTGTGAATATTTTTTAATGAGGTGTTAAAGATGATCCAAGTCGGTGACCAGTTACCAGCCGCGACGCTGATGGAATTCCATGAAACCGAAGGGGGTGGCTGCAGTCTGGGCCCGAATCCCGTTGACGTGGTGGCTGCCAGCGCTGGCAAGACCATTGCACTGTTTGCTTTGCCTGGTGCCTTTACGCCCACCTGTTCAGCCAAGCATGTGCCTGGCTACATCGCCAACTGCGCCGCACTCAAGGCGGCGGGTGTCGATGAAATCTGGTGTATCAGTGTCAATGACGCTTTTGTCATGGGCGCTTGGGCACGTGACCAGAAGAGCGGCGACAAGGTGCGCATGCTTGCCGACGGCGATGCTGTCTTTACCAAGGCCACCGGCCTCACGCTTGACCTGACCGGCAAGGGCCTGGGGCTGCGCAGCAACCGCTATTCCATGCTGGTAAAAAACGGCAAAGTGGTGACGCTTAACGTTGAAGGCGCTGGCAAATTCGAAGTCAGTGACGCTGACACCCTGCTCGCACAGGCGAAGGCCTGATTAAAGTCGCGCCATCAGGTAGTGGGCCCCTTCAATGGGGTTGTAGTAGTAAGGGGGTATTTCAATGAACCCCAGGTCCTGGTACATGGCGCGCGCGGTTTCCATTTCACTCAAGGTGTCCAGCAGCATGTAGGCGTAACCGGCCTGCTGCGCTGCTTCCATGACGGCTTCGGCCAAGCGGCGCCCCAAGCCGCCACCGCGCAAGGTCGGGCGCACATACAGCCGTTTCATTTCGCAGGCATTCGGATAATCTGCCGAGTCAAGCGGGCGCAGTGCGCAGCAGCCGACCAATTCGTGCTGCGACCACGCCAGCTTGAGTGTGCCGCGCGGGGGGGCATAGTCCCCAGGCAGTGCTGCCAGTTCAGCTTCAAAATTCTGAAAGCACAGGTCGATGGCCAGACTGTTTG
>JAQSDS010000149.1 GCA_029946045.1 Rhodoferax sp. | reverse complement strand
GCTGCTGGCCATGCCAGTCTGCGGTCTCAAAACGGTGCTTGGCGCGTGCCGATTCGGTCCGGAACAGCCGGTAATGGCGGTTGAAACCGTCCATCATGGCTTTGGCAACATCGTAGGCCAGCGTGGAGTCGAGCCGAGTGGGAAACATGCACGTCCTTTGCCTGTAGCGCGTCCCGACAGGACTATTTTTTCAGCAGCGGACGCGGATAGCGCCTGAAAGCGTCGCGGAAAACGTTCACCACCTCATGCGCCCCCTGCATGCTGACGGCCAGGTCTTTCACCAGCCCGTCCTTGAGGCCATAACACCAGCCGTGCACCGCCACCTTTTGGCCGCGCGCCCAGGCATCCTGCAGCACGTTGCTCAGGGCCACGTTGCCCACCTGCTCGATCACGTTCATTTCGCACAGGGTGTCTTCCTGCTCGGCCACGGTGAGATGGTCGAGCCGCCTGCGATGGCGCAACTTGACATCGTGCACATGACGCAGCCAGTTGTCAGCCAGCCCGACACGGGTACCGCGCAAAGCGGCCAGCACACCACCGCAGCCGTAGTGACCGACCACCATGATGTGCTCGACCTTGAGATGGTCCACGGCAAACTGGATCACCGACAGCGCGTTCAGGTCAGAGTGCACCACCACATTGGCGATATTGCGATGCACAAATATTTCACCCGGGTCAAGCCCGGTGATCTCGTTGGCAGGCACGCGGCTGTCGGCACAACCAATCCAGAGGTATTTGGGCGTTTGTTGTTGGGCCAACTGGCTAAAGAACCCTGGGCGCTGCAGTTCCATGCGGGCAGCCCAGGCGCGGTTGTTTTTCAGTAGAGTTTGCATAGTCGGTGATCATAGGTGCTGATGCGACGAGCCTGGACAATCTTCAGCCCCGCCCAAGTTCTGGCCATGTCGCTTTTTTCAGAATTTGTTGCTTCGAATCGTCTGTGCGTCCTGCACGTAAACCACCAGCCCAAAGTTCTCGGAATACTTGGCCACGAGCATGTCAACGATGCGCTGCGCCACATCCTCCTGGCACAAGATTTCAATGCGCACATTGGACGACAGCAGCCAGCGTGCATCGCGCACACCGCGGGTACCGCGCCCACGCGCTTCACACACCGTGTAGCCCTTGGCACCGGCAGCCATCAAATCAGGCGCGACGATGGACTCCATCGCCTCTTCGCAAACAAGTACCACCAGCTTTGTTGGATTTAGGCTCATCGTTTTTTTCCTGATCAAATGGCACCACGGTACATGAGAATCGTCATCTGATGGTACAGCGGCACCCCCACCAGAATGTTGAACGGAAAGGTCACGCCAAGCGCTGCACCCATGGACAGGCCAGGGTTGGCCTCAGGAATCGCAATGCGCATGGCCGCTGGCGCGGCGATGTACGAGGCGCTGGCGTACAGCACCGCCAACAAGGTGGTGCCGCCCAGGGACAGCCCGAGCCACCCACCGGTCAGCACGCCAACGCAGGCCGAGACGATCGGCATCACAATGCCAAAGGCCACCAGAAACAGCCCAGCCCGGCGCAAGTCGCCCAGACGCGATGCCGTCACAATGCCCATACCCAGCAGAAACAGGGACAGCAAGCCCTTGAACAAGTCGTTATAAAACTTGCTCAGCGACTGCAAAGCCTCGGCACCCCACAGGCTGCCAATCAACAACGCGCCCACCAGCAGCACAATGGCCTTGCCAGTGAGCACCTCGTGAGCCAGCATGCGCCAGTTGGTGTCGCGGTGCACGCCCTTGGCCAGCAGCACGCCCATGATCAGGGCCGGAAACTCCAGGAACACCAGAAATACGGACATGTAGCCCTCGTACGTGATGTTCTGGCGCGTCAGGTACGAAGCCCCCACCGCAAAGGTCACGACCGACACGGAGCCATAGTGCGCGGCGATGGATGCCGCGTCCGGGCGTGGCAACTTGCCAATCCGTTGCAGCACTTGAAAGGCCAACAGCGGTGTGCCAATACTGACCAGCACCACCATCGCAACGGGCATCACCAACGAACCAACCTGCGCATTGGACAGCTCGATTCCGCCCTTCAAACCGATCGCAATCAGCAGGTAAATACTGAGCGTGTCGGACAAGCCACCCGATAGCTTGAGGTCTGAGCGTACCAAGCCTGCAACCACACCCAGCACAAAAAAACCAACAACAGGATCAAGACTCACAACCAGTGCCTCCCATCAACAGGTTTCGGAAAACAGCTCGCGTCCAATCAGCATGCGCCTGATCTCTGAGGTACCGGCGCCAATCTCATACAACTTGGCGTCGCGCCACAGCCGGCCCAGCGGGTACTCGTTGATATAGCCGTTGCCGCCAAAAATCTGCACGCCCTCGCCTGCCATCCAGGTGGCTTTTTCGGCGGTCCACAAAATCACCGAAGCGCAGTCCTTACGCACCTGGCGCACGTGTTCAACACCCAGCAGGTCAAGGTTTTTGGCCACGGTGTACGCGAAACTGCGCGCCGCCTGCAGCACGGTGTACATGTCGGCCACCTTGCCCTGGATCAGCTGGAACTCGCCAATGCTCTGGCCAAACTGCTTGCGGTCGTGGATGTACGGAATCACGTTGTCCATCACCGACTGCATGATGCCCAGCGGCCCGCCAGTGAGCACCGCGCGCTCGTAGTCCAGCCCGCTCATCAGCACCTTGGCACCCATGTTGAGGCCACCCAGAATGTTGGCCTCGGGTACTTCCACGTTGTTGAACACCAGCTCGCCGGTGTGGCTGCCGCGCATGCCGAGCTTGTCGAGCTTTTGCGCGATGCTGAAACCCGGCATGCCTTTTTCGATCAGGAAGGCGGTGACACCGCGCGCACCCAGTTCGGGTTCGCTCTTGGCATAGACCACCAGCGTGTCGGCGTCGGGGCCGTTGGTGATCCACATCTTGTTGCCGTTGAGCAGGTAGTAGCCGCCCTTGTCTTCTGCCTTGAGCTTCATCGACAGCACGTCGCTGCCAGCGCCCGGCTCGCTCATGGCGAGTGCGCCCACATGCTCACCGCTGATGAGTTTGGGCAGGTATTTGGCGCGCTGCTCGGGCGTGCCATTGCGCTTGATCTGGTTCACGCACAGGTTGCTGTGCGCGCCATAACTCAGGCCGACACTGGCACTGGCACGGCTGATCTCTTCCATGGCGATCATGTGCGCCAGGTAGCCCATGTTGGCGCCGCCGTACTCTTCGCCCACGGTGATGCCGAGTACGCCCAGGCTCCCCATCTTTTCCCACAGGTCCATCGGGAACTGGTCGCTGCGGTCGATCTCCGCTGCACGCGGCGCGATCTCGGCTTGGGCAAAGTCACGCACGGCATCACGTAGCGCGTCAATGTCTTCACCGAGTTGAAAATTGAGTCCGGGTAAGTTGTTCATGGGGTGGGTCTCCTGAGTCTGGTTTGATTGAACGATGGGAAAAAGTCAGTAGGTTTTTGGCACGGCCATCAGGGTTTGCTGCAACACGGCACAGGCTGTCTCGCGGCCATCATCGGCCACATGCAGCACCTCGGCGCTGGTCACGATCACGCGTTTGCCGGCCTTGGTGACGCGCCCGGTGGCGCGCAATTGACCGCCCTGGCAGGACGCGAGAAAGTTGATTTTGTACTCCACAGTCACCACCTCCATGCCCGCCGGGGCCTGGGTCAGGCCAGCATAGCCGGCCGCAATGTCTGCCAGCGCCCCCATGGCGCCGCCGTGAAAGCCCGCCTGCTGTTGCGTGACCTTGTCCGAATACGGCAAGCTCAGAACGCAGACCCCTGCTTCAACATGCTCGATCTGTGCGCCCCAATGGCGCATCAGGCCCTGCCGCTCGAAGCTGACTTGCACCCGCTGCAGCGGCGTCTCGTGATGGCTCATGCCTTGACTTTCGTGGTTTGTGTTTTTGCCAGCAAGGCCCGGGCTTCACGCTGGTGCACCTTGAGTTCATCCATGTTCGCCTGCAGGTCGGTCATCTGGGCTTCCAGCTGCTGCTGATGGACGGCCAGCACCTGCAAAAACTTCTCTAACTGCGCCGCCGTGTCGCGCGGACTGTCATACATCTCAATGATGTCCTTGGCCTCCGCCAGGCTCAGGCCCAGGCGTTTGGCGCGCAAGGTGAGTTTGAGTCGCGTGCGGTCGCGGCTGCTGTAGACGCGGCTACGGCCACCCTGGCCGGTGCGCTCGGGCCGCAACAGCCCCATGTCTTCATAAAAACGCATGGCGCGGGTGGTCAAATCAAATTCTTTGGCCAGGTCGCTGATGCTGTAGGTGTGTGCCATGTAGGTGAATTGGAATTAATTGACGTTTACGTAAACGTCAATTATGTCGTAAATTCAAGCTCATTTTTCCATGAACCTGCATTCGCGGCGAGGGCGCCGCTCCCACAAGGCGCCGCTCCCACAAGGGGTCACCCCCACAAGGGGTCACCCCCACAAGGGGTCACCCCCACAAAGGGTCACTCCCACAAAGGGTCACTCCCACAAGGGGTCACTCCCACAAGGGGTCACCCCCACAAAGGGTCACTCCCACAAGGGGTTGCTTCCACAGGGCGCGGCAGTTGATGCGGTCAATATCGCGGCGCGGCTTCGTTTTTGAGTTGCTGGCGCAGCGTGGCGTAATCCGGCACCACCGTGCGTACGGTGTCCCAGAAACGCGGGCTGTGGTTCATCTCGCGCAAGTGGCTCAGCTCGTGGGCCACCACGTAATCCACAACCGATAGGCTGAAGTGAACCAAGCGCCAGTTCAAGCGGATTGAGCCGTCGGATTTGGCACTACCCCAACGGGTGCCGGCATTGCTGAGCGCCATTTTTTTCCACTGCACACCCAGCAGCGGAGCGAAGTGGTCCAACCGCTCCTGAAACACGCGCCGGGCCTGACGCATCAGCCAGGCCTGCACCACATCGCGAATCTGGTCCGGTGTGGCGTGGTGCGGCAAACTCAGACGCAAGACCGAGGGCAGGTCGCCAGGCGAGGCTGACGTCAGCTCGGCAGCAGCCATCGCGTGCTCTGGCTCCAGCTTGAGCACCACGGACCGCCCTAAAAACGGCAAACTGGCACCGTCGCGCCAGTCGATGGTGTGCTCGGCCAACTGGGCATGGCGCTCGCGGCTTTCCTGGAGTTTGCGCAGGATCCATGCCGATTTTTCCTGCAGCGCGGC
>JAQSDS010000148.1 GCA_029946045.1 Rhodoferax sp. | reverse complement strand
AATTTTCAGCGGCCCCATCGGTGCCGAGCTGTTCAAGACGGTGTCCGAAAAAATGGATGTCACCCCCTTGGCTACGGTGTACCTCGGCACGCGTCAGCTCAATCTGCGCGAAGTCAGGAACGTCAGAACGCCAGCTGACCTCAAGGGCCTGAAATTGCGCATGCCAGGCTCCAAGGAATGGCTGTTCCTGGGTGAAGCCTTGGGCGCCACGTCCACCCCGCTGGCCTTTGGCGAGGTCTATCTGGGCCTCAAGACCGGCACCATCGACGGCCAGGACAACCCGCTGCCCTCGGTGCGCGCCGCCAAGTTCTACGAAGTGACGAAGCAGATCGTACTGACCAGCCACCTGGTGGACGGCATCTTTATTGCCATTTCGAACAAAAGCTTCAATGCCTTGAGCGCCGCCCAGAAACAAAAGGTCACCGCAGCGGCACAGGCCGCAGCGGCCTACAACAACGAAAATCGCGTCAAGGAAGAAGCGCAGCTGGTGGAGTTCTTCAAGAAAGAAGGCCTGCAAGTGACCACGCCCGACCTGGACGCGTTTCGCAAGGCAGTGCAGTCCGCCTACCAAAACTCGGACTACGCCAAGGTCTGGTCCAAGGACATTGTTGAGCGCATCAACGCCGTCAAATAGAGCGCCGGTACCCGCATGATCCGCTGGCTCAAACACGCTGCCAATGCCATTGGCGGCGGCCTCTTCCTGACGATGTTTGTCGTCTTCATCGTCCAGATCACAGCGCGTTTTGGCTTTAACAAGCCGCTGCCCTGGACCGATGAAGCCGCCGTGATTCTCTACATCTGGGTCATTCTGTGGGCGGCTGCCATGGTGGTGCCCGAGCGCGAACATGTGGTGTTTGATCTGGTTTGGAACAGTGTTGGCCTTCGTGCGCGCCAAGTCATGCGCATCGCTGGCAACCTGCTGATTGGCGGCCTGGCGCTGACAGGTTTGCCTGCCAGCTGGGACTATGTCCATTTCATGGCACGCGAAGGCTCACCGGTGCTGGGGATTCCGCTGATGTGGGTTTATTTGCCGTTTGTCTTGCTGCTGATCGCCCTGGTGGTGCGCAGCGCGTGGGCCATCTGGCAAGCGGTCAAGGGAGAAGGCCTTGAAGCCGAATTACGGAATCTGACATGAATTCATCGATCACGACGCTTGTCCTGGTGCTGGTTGCCGGCATGCTGCTGCGCATGCCCATCGGGTTTTCGATGTTGGCCTCCGGCTTTGGCTACCTGCTGGTCAAAGGCAATGACCTGGGCCTGGTGGCCGAGCAGGTCAGCAACGGTCTGTACAACAGTTACGTCCTGCTCGCCGTGCCCTTGTTTGTGTTTGCAGCCAACATCATGAACGCCGGCACCGTGAGCGAGCGCATTTTTGACTTTTGCCGCATTCTGGTCGGACGCATGCGCGGCGGCCTGGCGCAAGTCGACATTCTGGTGAGCGTGATTTTCTCGGGGATGAGCGGCAGCGCCATTGCCGATGCCGCCGGTCCGGGCCTGGTCACGATCCGCCAGATGCTCAAGAAACCCGAATACACGCGCGGGTTTGCTGGCGCCGTGGTGGTGGCCAGTGCCACCCTGGGCCCCATCATTCCACCGTCGATCCCGATGGTGATTTATGCCCTGGTCTCAGGTGCTTCGGTGGGCGCACTGTTTCTTGGTGGCGTGGTGCCGGGCTTCTTGATGGCCAGCCTGATGATGCTTGTTGTGCATGTGATTGCCGTCAAGCGCAATATGCCGCGTGACGAACCCGTGCCGCGCTCGGAATGGGCCGGTCTGATTTTTCGTGGCGCGCTGCCCTTGTCCATGCCGATCGTGTTGCTGGGCGGTATTTACTCCGGTATCTTCACCCCGACCGAGGCCGCTGCAGTCGCCGCATTGCATTCGCTGATCCTCGCTGCGGTGGTGTTCCGTGCGCTGAGCTGGCGCAGTTTCTGGGGGGTGGTACTGGAGTCAGCGCGCGGCAGTGCGGTCATCACCATGATTCTGGCGGGCTCGTTCATGCTCAACTATGCTTTCACAGCAGAGGGCGTGCCACAAGCCATGGCTCAATGGGTGGACAGCATGCACCTGTCCCAAATCAAATTTCTGCTGTTGGTGAACGTGATGTTTCTGGTGCTGGGTTGTTTCCTGGACGTGTCGGTGCTGCTGCTGGTATTTGTGCCCATGCTGCTGCCAGCGGCCAAGCTGCTGGGCATTGACCTGGTGCATTTTGGCGTGCTGGTGGTGCTCAACATGATGATTGGCCTCATACACCCACCGTTCGGCATGCTGTTGTTTGTGACCAAAGCGCTCACTGGCATTCCCATTGGCGAAATGATGAAGGAAGGCTGGCCCTTTCTGATCATGCTGCTGATGTTGTTGCTCGCCTTGACATTTTTTCCGCAAATTGTGTTGTGGTTGCCGCAAACCATGGGTTACGTCACGCATTAAACCGGCATCAGCCGAGAGAGAAACTTGATGCAACTTACTGCCCGTACCAGCCTTCCGGTAGATGGCACCGCTGGCGCGCTGGTCGCCCGCGTCTGGCGCCCCGAACTGGCAGGGCCATCCGTGGTCGCCCTGCGCGGTGAAGACGTGATCGACATCACAGCGAGCTTTCCAACTGTGCGCGACCTGTGCGAACAGGCCGACCCGGCCACTGCGTTGCGACAGGCCGGCGGAGAACGCATCGGCACACTCACCGAACTGCTGGCCAACACCCCGCCCGACCAGCGCGACCCCAAACAGCCCTGGCTGCTGGCGCCCGCAGACCTGCAGGCCATCAAGGCAGCGGGCGTGACCTTCGCCATCTCGATGCTGGAGCGCGTCATTGAAGAAAAAGCGCGTGGCAACCCGGCAGCGGCCGTGGCCATTCGCGCCGAAATCACGACTCTGGTGGGCGACGACCTGTCCAGATTGAAGCCGGGCTCAAGCCAGGCCATGGCATTGAAGCAGGTGTTGATTGATCAGGGCGTCTGGAGCCAGTACCTCGAAGTGGGCATTGGCCCAGACGCCGAGATTTTCACCAAGGCGCCACCCATGGCCGCTGTGGGCAGCGGGTTTGACGCCGGCTTGCATCCGGCCTCCAGCTGGAATAACCCCGAGCCCGAGGTGGTGCTGGCGGTCAACTCCCGCGGCGTCATTGTGGGCGCGGCGCTGGGCAACGACGTCAACCTGCGTGACATCGAGGGCCGCTCGGCCCTGCTGCTGGGCAAGGCGAAAGACAACAACGCCTCGGCCGCCATCGGGCCGTTCCTGCGCCTGTTTGATGCCACGTTCAGCCTCGACGACCTGCGCCAGACCACCCTGTCACTCACGGTCAGTGGTGAAGATGGTTTCACGCTTGAGGGTTCTTCGTCCATGGCCCAGATCAGCCGCGACCCCGAAGATCTGGTGCGCCAGATGATGGGCCCGCACCACCAATACCCCGATGGCGCCATGCTGTTTCTGGGCACGCTGTTTGCCCCGGTCAAGGACCGCGATCGCGTGGGCGGCGGCTTTACCCACAAGGAGGGCGACATCGTGCGCATATCGGCGCCGCAACTCGGCACCCTGCTCAACCGCATGCGGCGCACCGACGCCTGTGCACCCTGGACTTTTGGCTGTTCCCATCTGATGCGCAACCTGGCCCAACGCGGTCTACTGACATGAACCCTTGCATTCAACTCCACCCCAACGATGATGTGCTGATCGCCCGCCGGCAATTGGTAGGCGGTACCCCGCTGGGCGACATCACTGTCAAGGGACTCATTCCCGCCGGCCACAAAGTCGCCCTGCATGCCCTGGCCGCAGGTGCCCCGGTGCGGCGCTACAACCAGATCATCGGTTATGCCAGCCAAGCCATCGCCGCCGGTGAGCATGTGCACAGCCACAACCTGAACCTGGGCGACAACAAAGGCGACTTTGCACGCGACTACGCTTTTAGCGCCGACATCAAACCCGAGACACCGCGCCGGCAGGCCAATTTCATGGGCATCGTTCGTGACGATGGCCGCGTGGCCACGCGCAACTACCTCGGCGTGTTGACCAGCGTGAACTGCTCGGCCACGGTGGCACGCGCCATTGCCGACCATTGTTCGCGCCGCACCAACCCCGGCGCACTGGCCCCGTTCCCGAACATCGATGGCGTCACGGCACTGACGCATGGCACGGGTTGTGCCATGGACAACGCAGGTCTGGGCATGCAACTGCTGCAGCGCACGTTGGCGGGCTATGCCACGCACGCCAACTTTGCCGCGGTGCTGGTGGTCGGTCTGGGCTGCGAGTCGAACCAGATCACGGCCTGGCTGGCCAACAGCCACCTGCGTGAAGGTGACACCTTGCGCACCTTCAATATTCAGGAAGCGGGTGGCACCGCCGCCGCCATTGCCAGGGGCATCGCGCAGCTTGAAGCCATGCTGGCGCAGGCCAACGCGGTGCAGCGGGTACCCTGCTCGGCCGGCCATCTGACGGTCGGCTTGCAATGCGGCGGCTCGGACGGCTACTCGGGCATCAGCGCCAACCCGGCGCTGGGTGCAGCCGTTGACCTGCTGGTGGCGCACGGCGGCACCGCCATCTTGAGCGAGACCCCCGAAATTTACGGCGCCGAGCATCTGCTCACACGCCGCGCCGTGACGCGCGAGGTGGGCGAGCGACTGATCGAACGCATCAAGTGGTGGGAGCACTACACCCAGATCAACGGCGGCGAGATGAACAACAACCCGTCGCACGGCAACAAGGCCGGGGGCTTGACGACCATCCTGGAAAAATCGCTGGGGGCCGTTGCCAAGGGCGGCACCACGAACCTGCAGGCGGTTTACCAGTACGCCGAGCCCGTCACCGCCCGTGGACTGGTTTTCATGGACACACCCGGCTACGACCCGGTCAGCGCCACCGGCCAGGTGGCAGGCGGCGCCAACGTGATCTGTTTCACCACCGGGCGCGGCTCGGCCTACGGTTGCAGCCCCACGCCCTCGCTCAAGCTGGCCACCAACACCGCACTCTGGACCCGGCAAGCCGACGACATCGACATCAATTGCGGCAGCATCATTGACGGTGACAGTAGCGTTGCGGACATGGGGCAGCGCATTTTTGAGCTGATGCTGGCCACCGCCTCAGGGCAAGTGTCCAAAAGCGAGGCCCATGGTTATGGTCAAAACGAATTCGGGCCCTGGCAAGTGGGTGCGGTGATGTGATGCACCCCAGCGAGCGCACTC
>JAQSDS010000147.1 GCA_029946045.1 Rhodoferax sp. | reverse complement strand
ATGGCGTGACCGGCATGTGGTACGGCAAGGCACCCGGCGTGGACCGCAGTGGCGACGCGCTCAAGCACGCCAACTACACCGGCATTGCCAAAAATGGCGGCGTGCTGGCTGTGGTCGGCGACGACCCGAGCTGCAAGAGCTCGTCGCTTGCGAGCCAGTCCGAGCCGATGCTCTACCACGTCGGCATGCCCTCGTTGTACCCGGCCAACGTGCAGGAAATCCTGGACCTCGGCCTGCACGGCTACAACATGTCGCGCCTGTCGGGCCTGTGGGTTGGCATGAAGATCGTCACCAACGTGGCCGACAGCACGGGTAGTGCCAACGTCGACCCGGCGCGCCTGAACTTCGTCACGCCCGACCTGATGTTCGATGGCAAGGCTTTCACGCCCAACATGAATTTGGGCATGAACGTGCGCGTGGAAGCGCTGGAAATGGAGCAGTCGCTCTATACCCGCCGCCTCGAAGTGGCCAAACGCTACGCCCGCGAGAACAAGCTCAACAACGTGGTGGTCGACAACCCCGACGCCTGGCTGGGCATCATCACCGCCGGCAAGACCTACAACGACCTGAACCAGGCCTTTTTGGAGATGGGCCTGGACGCCGCCGCACTGCGCCACTATGGCATCCGTATCCTGAAGATGGGCATGCTGTTCCCGATGGAACCGACCGTGGTGCGTGATTTCGCCAAGGGTCTGGAAGAAATTTTTGTCATTGAAGAAAAGCGTCCGTTCCTGGAAATGTTTGCCAAGAACGTGCTCTACGGCATGGCCAATGCCCCGCGCATCGTGGGCAAGTTCGACGAGGAAGAAAAGGAACTGTTGCCGCATTACGGCGAATTCGAGTCCGACATCATCGTGCGTGCGCTCCTCAAGCGCCTGTCACGCAAGACCCGCGTCGAGTCGGCCGAGGCCTGGCTCAAGCGCTTGGACGAAGTCCATGCCCGCACCAAATTACCCACCACCAACCGCACCGCCTGGTACTGCTCGGGCTGCCCGCACAACAGCTCGACCAAAGCCGTTGAGGGCAGCATTGTGTCGGCCGGCATTGGTTGCCACACCATGGCCATGTGGATGGACCGCAACGTCGTCATGGGCACCCACATGGGCGCCGAGGGCGCGCAGTGGATCGGCATGGCACCGTTCACTGACACCGACCACATTTTCCAGAACATGGGCGACGGCACCTACGCCCACTCGGGTAGCCTGGCGATTCGTTATGCCGCGACCACCAACAGCCACATCACCTTCAAGCTGCTGCGCAATGCCCATACCTCGATGACGGGTGGCCAGGCCATCCAGGGTGAAGTGCCCATTGAGAGCATGATCAATGACCTGCTGGCCAACGGCGTGAAAAAGATCATTGTCACCACCGATGAGCCCGAAAACTTCCAGGGCAAGACCTTGCCGGGTGGCACCGAAGTCTGGCACCGCGACCGGCTTGACGAGGCCCAGCGCGTGCTGGCCGCCACACCCGGCACCACGGTGCTGTTGCACGACCAGGAATGTGCCGCCGAGCTGCGCCGTGCGCGCAGCCGGGGCAAGGCCGAGGAACCGGCGGAAGTCATCGTCATCAACGAGCGCGTCTGCGAGGGTTGCGGTGACTGTGGCGTCAAGTCCAACTGCATGAGCGTGGAGCCGGTCCAGACCGAATTTGGTCGCAAGACGCGCATCCACCAGTCTTCGTGCAACAAGGATTTTTCATGCGTCAAGGGCTTTTGCCCCTCGTTCCTGACCATCACGCCCAATCCGGCCCCTGCCGCTGAGGGCAAGCCCAAGAAGAAAAAGGGCCGCATCCCGGCGCTCGACCGTGCCTTGCCCACGCCTGTCAACAAGGTCGACGACAGCCTGGGCTTTGGCATCCACGTGATGGGCATCGGCGGCACCGGTTCGGTGACCGTGGTGGCCACCATTGCCAACGCGGCGCGCCTGGAAGGCAAGCACGTGATTGGTCTGGACCAGACCGGTTTGGCGCAAAAGGGCGGCGCGGTGATCTCCGACATCAAGATCACCCACGCCCCGTTCAGTGGTTCCAACAAGATCTCCGACGGCCGTGCCGACCTGTACCTGGGTTTTGACATCCTGAACGCGACCGACCCGAAGAACCTCGACAAATGTGGCAAGGAGCGCACCATTGCGGTGGTCTCCACCACGCAGACGCCGACCGGCCAGATGGTCACCGACCGGCACAATCTGTTCCCGGCCGTGCGCGGTCTGGTGGCCGGCATCAACCGTGTCACCCGGGAAGAAAACAACGTGTTTCTGGACGGTCAGGCCATGGCCGAAGGCCTGTTTGGCGACGCCATGGCGACCAACAACTTCATGGTTGGTGTGGCCTTCCAGGCCGGCACCATTCCCCTGAAAGCCGAGTCGATCGAGGCCGCCATCAAGAACTCGGGTGTGGCGGTTGACATGAGTCTGGCCGCGTTCCGCTGGGGCCGCATGGTGGTGGTGGACCGCGCCTTTGTGGAGGCTGAAATAGCCCGCCACGCGGCCGGTACCTCGCCCGCTTCGCTGCCTGCCGAAAAGGCCTTGTCGGCTGCTGCGCGTGCCCTGGTGGACGCCACGGGCGCGCAGGGTGAAACCCGCCGTTTGCTTGAAGTCCGTGTGCCTGAGCTGATGGCTTACCAGGACGAAGCCTATGCCAAGCGTTACGCCGACGTGCTGACCCGCGTGGTGGCTGCCGAAAAGAAAGTGGCCCCTGGCAAGACCGCCCTGAGCGAAGCCGCAGCGCGTTATGTGTACAAGCTGATGGCCTACAAGGACGAGTTCGAAGTGGCGCGCCTGCATTCTGACCCGGCCTTCCTGGCCAAGCTCGATGCCCAGTTTGAGCACGGTTACAGCGTCAAGTACAACCTGGCCCCGCCCCTCTTATCCAAGCGCGACCCAGCCACTGGCGAACTGACCAAGCAGCAATACGGTAGCTGGATGGGGACCGCCTTCAAGTGGCTGGCCAAGTTCAAGGGCCTGCGCGGTGGTGCGCTCGACTTCTTCAGCAAAACCGAAGAGCGTCGCCATGAACGTCAGCTCATCGCCGACTACCTGGCCTTGCTCGACCAGATCATGGCCGGTCTGAATGCGGTCAACTTTGAGGCCGCGGTGGCGCTGGCCAGCGTGCCTGACGAGATTCGTGGCTACGACGTGGTCAAGGCCCGCAGCGTCAAGGCAGCCAAGGCGCTGGAGGCACAACGCCTGCAAGCATTCCGCAATCCGCCCGTGGTCAAGGTGGCCGCGCGCACAGAGAACCTGCTGGTGACACAGGACTGATCATGAATGAACTGAACGGCTACGACATCGAAGACATCCAGGTGGGCATGAGTGCCACGTTTGCCAAAACCATCACCGAGGCCGACATCGTGTTGTTCGCCGCGGTGTCGGGTGACAACAACGCGGTGCACATCAACGAGGAGTTTGCCCAGACCACGGCTTTCAAGGGCCGCATCGCCCACGGCATGTTGAGTGCCAGCGTGATCTCGGCAGCCATTGCCGGGCGCCTGCCCGGGCCAGGAACGATTTACCTCGGACAAAACCTGCGTTTCAAAGCGCCGGTGCGTCCGGGTGACACAGTGCACGCCACCGTGACCGTGACCGAGATGATGGTGGACAAGCGCCGCGTCAAGCTCGAGACCGTGTGCACGGTGGGCGGCAAGGTGGTGATTGAGGGCGACGCCCTGGTCATGACCACGTCGCGCGCGCAGCGTGCGGGCTGATCCAGCCCGCGAAACAAGGAAGAAATCCGTCAATACCGCGGATGGTGACAGCAAAATTTTTTTACAGCCGGCGCAAGTCGGCACAACTTAGGAGACAGCCATCATGAACATTTCTCACATTTCCCGTCGCGCCGTGATCGCCGCTGCCGCAGCCCTGGCCATGCCAGTGGCCATGGCGCAGGCACCGGCCAAACTCAAGGTCGGCTTCATGCTGCCCGCGACCGGCACGTTCGCCGCTCTGGGCACAGCCATTGAAAACGGCTTCAAACTCTACCTGACCGAAAAGGGCGGCAAGCTCGGTGGTCGTGAGGTCGAGTTTGTCAAGGTGGACGACGAGTCCGATCCGTCCAAAGCCATTGACAACGTCAACAAACTCATCAAGCGCGACAACGTCGATGTGCTGGTAGGCAGCGTGCACTCGGGCGTGGCCATGGCCATGGCCAAGGTCGCCAAGGAGTCTGGCACCTTGATGATCAACCCCAACGGCGGTGCCGATGCCGTCACCGGCGCCATGTGCGCGGTCAATATTTTCCGCAGCAGCTTCAGCAACTGGCAACCCGGCTTCGCTATTGGCCAGGCCATGGCCGCCAAGGGCCACAAGACAGCCGCCACCATCACCTGGAAATATGCAGCTGGCGATGAAATGGCCAAGGGCTTCAAGGAAGGTTTTGAGAAGGCCGGTGGCAAGGTCACCAAAGAGCTGACCCTGCCGTTCCCGAACGTGGAATTTCAGGCGCAGTTGACCGAAATTGCCGCAGCCAAACCCAATGCTGTGTTCTCCTTCTTTGCCGGCGGTGGTGCCGTGAAGTTTGTGAAAGATTACGACGGTGCCGGCCTGAAGAAAACTATTCCCCTGTTTGGCACCGGTTTCCTGACCGATGGCACATTGGAGGCACAGGGTGCGTCCGCCGAAGGCGTGTTGACCGCACTGCACTATGCAGACGGCCTGAACACCCCGCGTGACAATGCCTTCCGCCTGGCCTACGTCAAGGCGTTCAAGATGCAGCCTGACGTGTACGCTGTGCAGGGCTATGACGCCGCGCAAATGTTGGGTATCGGCCTGGACGCCGTCAAGGGTGACGCGAAGAACACCGCCGGCTTTGCTGCTGCTGTGACCAAGGCCACCATCGACAGCCCGCGTGGCAAGTTCACCATCTCCAAGGCCCATAACCCGATTCAGGACTTCTACTTGCGCCAGGTCTCCGGCAAGGAGAACAAGGTCGTCGGCATCGCCAGCAAGGCGCTGGCCGACCCGGCCCGCGGCTGCAACATGTAATTTTGGCGTTTAGCTTCCACACCAGCCCTTCCCCAGCGGGGAAGGGCGCCAAGCGGAAATCAATATGGACTTAACAACCTTTCTCATTCAGTGCCTGAATGCGGTGCAGTACGGCTTGTTGCTGTTTCTGGTCGCGTCTGGTTTGACGCTGATCTTCGGCATCATGGGCGTGATCAATCTCGCGCATGGCAGCTTCTA
>JAQSDS010000146.1 GCA_029946045.1 Rhodoferax sp. | reverse complement strand
TGACATGGCCTGGGCCTACTTGCAGCGTGCTGCGGCCGACAACGTGCTGCATACCGAGATCTTTTTTGACACCCAAACTCACACTGGCCATGGCCTGAGTGCCGATGTTGTCATCAACGGCCTTTACCGTGCCTGTGTCGATGCACAAGCCAAGTTGGGCATCAGTGCCTCGTTGATCCTGTGTTTTTTGCGCCATTTGTCCGAGTCTCAAGCCTTTGAGGCGCTGGAGCAGGCGCTGCCCCTGCGCGACAAACTCGTCGGCATTGGTCTGGCTTCGAGCGAGCAAGGTCATCCGCCAGAAAAGTTTGCCCGTGTTTTTGCCAGGGCGCGTGCCCTGAGTTTCAGACTGGTGGCGCACGCGGGCGAAGAAGGCCCACCGGCTTACATCTGGAGCGCGCTGGATATTTTGAAAGTTGAACGCATTGACCACGGCGTGCAGGCCCTGCGCGACCCGGCGCTGGTAGCGCGGCTGGTGCATGACAAGATACCCCTGACGGTGTGCCCGCTGTCCAACCTGAAGTTGCGGGTTTTCTCAAACCTGAGCGAACACACTCTGGGCCGCATGCTGCAAGCCGGGCTGATGGCGACCGTCAACTCAGACGATCCGGCTTATTTTGGCGGCTACATCAATGAGAATTTCACGCAGACTTTTGCCGCACTGGGGCTGGCCGCCCAGCACGCGTACCAGTTGGCGCACAACAGCTTTGCGGCCAGTTTCATTGACGCATCCGCCAAGCGGGCTTTTCAGGACCGTCTTGACGAGGTGTTCGAGACCTTCGAGTGAATCAGGGACGCACTGGCACCCAAAGCTGCAGGCGCGGCAGCATGACGCGGTAGGGCGCCAGCAGCACCGCCGCCATCAGCCATTTGATGCCCAGGTCGCCGGTGGCCAGCATCAGCCAGTCCATGTCGGAACCGGCAAAGGCCAGGTAAAAGAAAATACCTGTGTCAACCACCGACGCCACGAGGGAGCCGATCAAAGGCGCCTTCCACCACGACATGGCGCGCAACCTGTTGAACGCCACAATGTCAAGCAGCTGGCCCACAATGAACGCGATACCCGACGCCACCGCAATGCGCCAGGGCGCCAGCGCCAGGGACACCAGCACGGCAATGGCGAAGCCGGTCCAGGCCACGCGGCGAGCTGCCGGGGCGCCAACGGCACGGTTGGTGAGGTCGGTCACCAAAAACGCCACCGGGAACGTGAAAGCACCCCAGGTCAACCAGTCGTTGATGGGAAATTGCACCAAATAATTGGACGCAACGATGACGATGAGCATGGCCAAAATGGGCCGCCAGAGCTTCAAAAGGGGGATTGGCAGGGAATTTTTCATGCGTCGATTATCGCTGCAGTCGAGTTGGACCGCCTACGTCGCGCCAAGTCCATGGCCGTCGCTGACAATTTGGGTAAGCTCTACACCCATGAAAGCCTACCGCGCCGCCATCCTCCGCTTTGCCACTGACCGTGATCCGGGTCATGCCGCCATGTACGAACAAGACGGCCTGCTGGTGGTCGGCCCCAATGCGCTTGGCAGGCAGGTGGTGCAGGCGGTCGGGCCCTGGCACGAGTTGCGCGCACGCTTTCCTGACCTGTCCGTGACGCACTGGCCGGGCCGCATCATCGCCCCGGGTTTTGTCGACCTGCACAGCCATTACCCGCAAACCAACGTCATTGGCTCCCCCGCCGAGGGCTTGCTGCCCTGGCTGGAAAACTACACCTTTCCGGAAGAGACGCGTTTCGCTTCACCCGACTACAGCACCGAGGCGGCGAAATTTTTCATTGATGAATTGTTGCGCCAGGGCGTCACCACCGCGCTCACCTTTGCCACCTCACACCCGGCATCGGTGCAGGCCTTTTTTACCGAGGCGCAAAAACGCAATATGCGCCTGATCACCGGGCTGTGTCTGATGGACCGCCATGCGCCACCGGATGTGCTGAACCAACCCGCAGCCCATGGCAGGGTGGACGCCACCGAGCAAAGCCTGGTCGACACCGAGGCGTTGATCCAGCAGTGGCATGGGGTTGACCGGCTGGGTTATGCCATCACGCCGCGCTTTGCACCCACCTGCACCGAGGCCCAGCTGCGTGGCGCGGGTGAACTGGCTGCCCGCTACCCGGATGTCTGGATCCAGTCGCACGTGGCCGAGAACAAAGCCGAAATCGCCTGGGCGCGTGCCCTGTTTCCGGCCTCGCGCAGCTACCTGGCCACCTATGCTGACTTTGGCCTGCTGCGCCAACGCGCCATCTACGCCCACTGCATTCATTTTGACGATGATGACCGCGCCATGATGCGCGACACCGGAGCGGCCGCAGCCGTGAGCCCCACCAGCAACCTGTTTCTTGGCAGCGGTTTTTTTGATTACCTGGGGGCCGATCGCGTTGGTTTTCAGTACGGACTGGCCAGTGACGTGGGCGGTGGCACCAGCTTCAGTCCGTTTCACACCATGCTGGCGGCGTATTACGCAGGCAGGGAAGGGCAGACCAAAGGGGGTTTGAGCCTGAGCCCAGGGCACTTGTGGTGGCAACACACCACCGGCGCCGCCCAGGCCCTCGGGCTGGCAGGCGTGGTGGGCAATCTGCAGCCAGGCTGCGAGGCTGATTTTGTGGTGCTGAACCCGCAAGCCACCCCACTGCTGGCGCGCAAGACTGCGCTGGCCGCGAGCCTGGACGAACTGCTGTTCTCGATGATCGTGCTGGGCGATGACCGGCTGGTCGAGCAAACAGTTATTTCGCAAACCTGATACCAACCTGATACCTCGCGGGTCAGACCACTCGCGCAGCGACGTGCTCTGACCCCAACTAACTTGAGACCTTGCGGGTCAAACCACTCGAGATACGACGTGCTGTGACCCCAACCAACTTGAAACATTGCGGGTCAGACCACTCGCGTAGCGACGTGCTCTGACCCCAACTGATCAATGAGGCGCGGGATAGAGCTTTGATCTTTCGCAACAAGATGCGCTGCTGCAGCTGTTCAAACCATGTCATGCCGCTTTGACGGTGTCTTGTTGGCAAGCTTTGGCGTATGCTCATGTTGCGCTGCCGCACGACATCATGGATATTTCAACTGCTGACACCCGACTGGTTTTCACGGCCCGTGGCCTGACCAAGGTTTATGGCGAGGGCGACACCGCCGTGCACGCCTTGCGCGGCGTTGATCTAGACATTGTGCGCGGCGAGTTTGTGGTGCTGCTCGGCGCATCGGGCAGCGGCAAGTCGACCCTGTTAAATATTCTGGGCGGCCTGGACTCAGCCACCAGCGGTTCGGCGTGCTGGACCCATGCTGGCGACACGCACGAGCTCATTGGCGCTGATGATGCCGAGCTCACGCGCTACCGGCGCGAGCATGTCGGTTTCGTGTTTCAGTTCTACAACCTGATTCCGAGTCTGACCGCCCGAGAAAACGTGGCGCTGGTGACCGATTTGGCCGAGAACCCGATGCAACCTGAAGACGCGCTGGCGCTGGTGGGTCTGGCCGAGCGTAAAAACCATTTTGTGTCGCAACTTTCGGGTGGCGAGCAGCAGCGCGTCGCGATTGCACGAGCCATTGCCAAGCAGCCCGAGGTCCTGCTGTGCGACGAGCCCACTGGCGCGCTGGACTGTGCCACCGGCATCATGGTGCTGCAGGCCATCGAGCATGTGAACCGCGAACTCGGCACCACCACCATCGTCATTACCCACAACGCGCCGATTGCAGACATGGCTGACCGCGTGCTGCGGCTGGCTGATGGCCGCATCGTCGAGACCCGTGTCAACCCGCACAAGGTGGCGGCGTCCAGTCTAAACTGGTAAGGCGACAATGAAAGCCATCCACATCAAGCTCTGGCGTGACCTCTGGCGCTTGCGCGCGCAGGCGCTGACGATTGCCTTGGTGGTGGCGATTGGCGTGGCGGGTTTTGTCGGCATGTTCTCGGTCCACGAATCACTCAAGGGCTCGCGCGACGCGTTCTACCGTGACAACCGGCTGGCCGACGTGTTTGCCAATGTCAAGCGCGCCCCGGTTCATCTGCGCGAGCGCCTGGCCGCGCTGGACGGGGTTGCCGAGGTCAAGCTCGACGTGGTGTTCGACGCGCAGGTCGATCTGCCCGGTGTGGTGGTGCCGGTGACCGGGCGTTTTATCGGGCTGGACTTGGCGCGTGTGCATGCCAGGCGCCAGGGGCTCAATGCGCTCACGCTCAAGCGTGGCCGCTGGCCTGAACCCGGTGCCACCCTGGAGGCGCTGGTCAGCGACCGCTTTGCCGCGGCGCGCAGCCTGAACCCTGGCGACAGTGTGCATGCCATCCTCAACGGCAAACGCGAACCTGTGTTGCTGGTCGGCACGGTGGCCTCGCCCGAGTATGTGTTCGCCTCGCAAGGGGGTGCACCCGATGACCAGCAGTTTGGTATCTGGTGGATCGACGCTGTGCGCATGCTGGAGGCCTTTGACATGCAGGGTGCATTCAATCAGGTGTCCTTGCGGCTCGACGCGGGCCAGTCAGCGGCGCCCGTGCTGGCGGGTGTCGACCGTCTGCTCGAACCCTACGGGGCCATTGGTGCGGTGGGGCGCGACAAACAGTTGTCGTCCAAGATTGTGGCCGACGAGCTGTCACAGCTCAAGGTCATGGGCACCGTGCTGCCCAGCATCTTTCTGGCGGTGGCCATGTTCATTCTCAACGTGGTACTGAGCCGCCAGGTGGCCACCCAGCGCAGCCAGATCGCCACCCTCAAGGCACTGGGCTACAGCGACGCGGCCATTGGCTGGCATTACACCCAGGTGGCACTGGTCATAGCCGGGCTGGGCGTGCTGGCCGGGTTGCTTCTTAGTGTCTTCATCGGGCGCGGCATGTTGGGCTTGTACGACGAGGTATTTCGTTTCAATACATTGGCCTACGTGACCGAAATCTGGCTGATTGTGGTGTCGGCTCTGATCGCCGCAAGTGCGGCCGCCCTGGGCACCTGGACGGCCATTCATGCGGTGGTTCGCCTGCGCCCGGCCCAAGCCATGCAGCCGCCATCCCCCCCGGTTTTCAAGCCCACGCTGGTCGAGCAACTGGGGTTGGGTCGCTTTGTCAGCACTGGCGCCATGATGGTGATCCGTAATTTCGAGCGCCGCCCGCTGCGCGCCGCTTTGACCGTGGCTGGTATTGCGCTGGCGGTGGCGCTGCAAATTTCGGGCGCGTTCTGGGTTGATGGCATTGCCCACAT
>JAQSDS010000145.1 GCA_029946045.1 Rhodoferax sp. | reverse complement strand
TTGTGTCTAGGCGCGAAGCCGAAGGCAGTGCTGTAGCACGACAAGGCGAAGCAACGACGACACGGATGATTTAGAAATGGAATTAGCAGTTCCAACCATGGCCGCACCCGTCGCGCACATTGACCCGGCGCGTTGCACCGGCTGTGGTCGCTGCATCTCGGCCTGCGCACTGCGGCTGATTGCGTTCGAGACCAAAGACTGGAAAAAGCGCTCAGTGTTGCAAGATGCGGCGCGCTGCACTGGCTGCGGCGACTGCGCCGCCATATGCCCGGTCGGTGCCATTGGGCTGGCTGAGCCTCACCAGGGCAAGCGTTCCCCGTCATAGGCCACAAACGAGCCCGTGTCGGCCGCGCCAAGTTCGTCCAGCACCGCCAGCATCTCCTGCGCAGCAAGCCAAGCCGGGCGGCCGATCTGCTCACCCTTGAAGGGCCTGGACAAACCGGTGTTGACCGTGCCAGGGTGCAGGCTGACCAGCACCGCGTTGGGCTTGCTGCGCCGGAGCTCGATGGCGGCGGTTTTCAAAATCATGTTGAGCGCCGCCTTGGACGCCCGGTAGCTGTACCAGCCGCCCAAGCGGTTGTCTTCGATGCTGCCCACCTTGGCCGAAATGACAGCGAGCACACCGCGCTGGCCATCGAGCAGCGGGCTGAAGTGGCGCAGCACCAGCGCCGGACCCAAGGTGTTGGTGCGAAACGTGGCTTCGAGCTGCGCGTAGCTCAGGTCGGCCAGCTTTTTTTCTGGCATGAACTCGGCGTTGTGCAGCAAGCCCACCGCGTTGATGATCAAGTGAAAGGGACCGCCCGCCGCCAGCGCCTGTGCGGCTTCGGCCACGCTGGCCTCGTCATCAAAATCAATGCGCGGCACCGACTGGCGGTGCACGCCAAGCACCTCGGCGCAGCGCGGCGTGTCCTGCAGCGCTTGCACAAAGGCCTGGCCAAGACCGCCGCTGGCACCGATCACCAGGGCGCGAAAACCTTCAGGGAATGAATTCATGGGCACAAGTTTGTCACAGTTCGCGGCGATTTATCATGCGGCATGCACACCCCAGCCACCAAGATCCGCTCCAAAACCACCCAGCGTGCCTTCTGGCTGGGGATCGTGTTCGTGCTGGCCCTGGTCGGCTGGTGGATTTACGCCACGCCGCGCCAACCAGCCAGCGCGCCGGCCCACACTGCGTTGGCGCCCCTGCCAGCGGGCAGCGAAGTAGCGGTGTTTGCCGGTGGCTGCTTTTGGTGTACCGAGGCAGACTTTGACAAAGTGCCGGGTGTGCTGGCCACCACGTCGGGCTACACCGGCGGCAAGACCGCCAACCCCAGCTATGCCGAGGTCTCCAGCCACACCACCGGCCATGCCGAGGCCGTGCAGGTGGTGTTTGATCCCAAGCAGGTCAGTTACAAGCAGTTGGTGGACTACTTTTGGCACACCATTGACCCGACCGCGCGCGACCGCCAGTTCTGCGACATTGGCACGCCCTACCGGACGGCGATTTTTGCCACCTCGCCAGAACAACTGCAAGTGGCCAGAGACGCACTGGCAGCGCTGGAAAAAACCAAGCCCTTCCCTGAACCCGTGGTGACGCAGTTGCTGATGGCCGATGACTTCTACCCGGCTGAGGTCGAGCACCAGAACTACCACCAAGTCAACCCGGTGCGCTACGACTTTTACCGTCAGAGCTGCGGCCGCGATGCGCGCCTGGTGCAACTGTGGGGCGCGCTGGCCAAGCCCTGAGCGCCGAGCCTTGCGGCTTCAGGTTTCCTTGGAAATCTTGATGCTGGGGAACTTGCTGGAGAAGTCCTTGTTTTTGGCAGCGATCGACAAAGCCACCTTGCGCGCCACGGCCTTGTAGAGCGCGGCAACGTCGCTGTCGGGGTCAGACACCACCGTGGGTTTGCCGTTGTCGGCTTGCAGCCGAATCTGCATGTTGAGCGGAAGCGCGCCCAGGTAGTCCATGCCGTATTCCGCCGCCATTTTCTTGCCGCCGTCGGCGCCAAAAATATGCTCAACATGGCCGCAGTTGCTGCACACGTGCACCGCCATGTTTTCCACGATGCCCAGAATCGGCACGCCCACTTTTTCAAACATCTTGATGCCCTTCTTGGCATCAAGCAGGGCGATGTCCTGCGGCGTGGTCACAATCACGGCACCGGTCATGGGCACGCGCTGGCTCAGGGTGAGCTGGATGTCGCCAGTGCCCGGAGGCATGTCGACGATCAGGTAGTCCAGGTCTTTCCAGTTGGTCTGGCGCAGCAACTGCTCCAGCGCCTGGGTGGCCATGGGACCGCGCCAGATCATGGCTTCGTCCTGCGCCACCAAAAAACCAATCGACATCACCTGCACGCCGTAGTTTTCCATGGGCTCCATGGTTTGCCCGTCTTCGCTTTCGGGCCGGCCCTCGATGCCCATCATCATGGGCACACTGGGGCCGTAGATGTCGGCGTCCAGAATGCCCACATTGGCGCCCTCGGCCGCCAGCGCCAGCGCCAGGTTGACGGCGGTGGTGCTCTTGCCCACGCCGCCCTTGCCCGAGGCCACCGCCACAATGTTTTTCACCTTGGGCAACAAGGCCACACCGCGCTGCACCGCATGCGCCGTGATGTTGGTGATGATGTTGACCGACACATTGGCCACACCCGCCACGCTCTTGGCGGCGGCAATCAGCTCTTTGCGAAAGCCTGGAATCTGGCTCTTGGCGGGGTAACCCAGCGTGACATCGAAGGCCACGTCACCGTCGGTCACGGTCAAATTCTTGACGGCTTTGCTCGACACAAAATCACGCCCGGTATTGGGGTCAATCACGCCCTTGAGGGCCTCCAGCACGGTCTGCTCAACAACTGCCATTTGGTTCTCCTATTGAGCCCGTAGTCTAGCCAAGATAAGCTTGACCTTATTGAACTCGGAAAATCGGGGTTTACCCTAGGCGCGCATTCGGATTCAGGCCGTCACCCCTGCTGATAATCAACGCATGAGCCACGACCCTTTTGCCCCCTCTGATTTCTCGGCGGACACCTCAGCCAGCACCGCCCTGATGCTCACCGGTGGCGGTGCCCGCGCGGCCTACCAGGTGGGCGTGCTCGAAGCCATCAGCGAACTGCGACGCGACTGTGGCGCGCTTGACCAGCCCAACCCGTTCCCCATCATCGGCGGCACCTCGTCGGGTGCCCTCAATGCGGCAGCACTGGCCTGCGGTTGCGATGATTTTGACGGTACCGTGCGCAAACTTGTCGCCATCTGGCGCGACTTTCATGCCCAGGATGTCTACCGCGCTGATTCGGTCAGCATGCTGCGCAGCGGCGCCAGCTGGATGACGCTGCTGTCCATGGGCTGGCTGCTTGCCAAGTGGCGACGGCTCAAGCCCAAGTCGCTGCTCGACAACACACCGCTGGCCGGGCTGCTCAAACAATGGGTGCCACTGGAGCGCCTGCCCTGGCTGATCCGCAAAGGCCACCTGCGGGCGCTGGCGGTAACGGCCTCAAGCTACAGCTCGGGCGAACACATCACGTTTTTCCAAGGCGACCGACAGCTCGTGCCTTGGGCGCGATCGAACCGGCGCGGCCTGCGCGACAAGATCAGCTACCAGCACCTACTGGCGTCGAGCGCGATTCCGTTCATCTTTCCTGCGATAGCGCTGCCCGTTGAAGGGCAGACCGCCTATTTTGGTGATGGCTCCATGCGCCAGACGGCACCCGTGGCGCCCGCCATCCACCTCGGGGCCGAGCGCATCTGCGTGATTGGCGCCGGCCTGATGCACGAGCCCAGAATCCAGCCTGCGGCCGTGGCTGAAGCCCTTTACCCAACGCTGGCACAAATTGCCGGTCACGCGCTGTCCAACATTTTTCTCGATGCCCTTGCGGTCGATGTCGAACGCATTCGCCGTATCAACCAGACCCTGAGCCTGGTGCCCCCCGAATTACGCAGCGCCAGCACCCTGCGGCCGGTCACGCTGTTGCTGATTTCACCGTCACAGCGGCTTGACCACATCGCGGCGCGCCACATTGATGAGTTGCCGAAAGCGGTGCGCAGCCTGCTGGGCGGCGTGGGCGTGTCATCCCAGGCGGCCGACATCAAGGGTGCCGCGTTGGCCAGCTACCTGCTGTTCGAGCCCGGCTACACCCGCGAGCTGATGGCGCTGGGTTATGCCGATGCCATGCGCCAGCGCGCCGAAATTTGTCAATTTTTCGACTGGATGGACCCCGGGGCATCTCCCACGCCGACCCCGGCTGCGCTGCCAGCGGACCCGGATCGGCGCTGCGACCCGCTGCGCCTGCCCTGAGTAAAATGGCTGATCAGTCCTGAAAGCCTATTCCATGCCCCGCCAACTCTTCGTCACCACCGCCCTGCCCTACGCCAATGGCAACTTTCACATTGGCCACATCATGGAGTACATCCAGGCCGACATCTGGGTGCGGCACCAGCGTATGCTTGGCAACGCGGTCGACTTCTGTTGTGCCGACGACACCCACGGCGCGCCAATCATGATCGCCGCTGAAAAAGCCGGCGTCACGCCACAGCAGTTTGTGGCCAATATTGCCGCCGGACGCAAACCCTACCTGGACGGTTTTCACATCGGCTTTGACAACTGGCACAGCACCGATGCGCCGGAAAACCACGAACTGGCACAGCAAATTTACCGCGACCTGCGCGACAACAAAGACGGCTCGCTGATCGAATCCCGCACCATCGCGCAGTTTTTTGACCCTGACAAGGGCATGTTCCTGCCCGACCGCTTCATCAAGGGCGAGTGCCCCAAGTGCCATGCCAAGGACCAGTACGGCGACAACTGTGAAAACTGCGGCGCGGTTTACGCCCCCACCGACCTGATCAAGCCCTATTCGGCACTGTCGGGCGCCAAGCCCGAACTGCGCAACTCGGTACACTTTTTCTTCAAGCTCTCCGACCCGCGTTGCGTTGAATTCCTCCAGCGCTGGACCCAAGACGGCAAATTGCAGCCCGAGGTGGCCAACAAAATCAAGGAATGGTTCACCGTGCGCACCAACCCGGACGGCAGCACCAGCGAAGGCCTGGGCGACTGGGACATCAGCCGCGACGCGCCCTACTTCGGCATCGAGATTCCCGATGCACCAGGCAAGTACTTCTATGTGTGGCTGGACGCGCCGGTGGGCTACCTGGCGTCGCTGAAAAACTGGTTCGGCAAGAAGGGCCTGAACTTCGACGCCTTCATGGCCGACCCGAC
>JAQSDS010000144.1 GCA_029946045.1 Rhodoferax sp. | reverse complement strand
CATGCGGGCCACGGCTGGTGCCCGATGTCGCAACGCGACGCGCGTCTGAGGCCGCCTGCCTTGGCCCGCATGACCCATCACCAATCAGTTCTTTGGCTGCGGCGTTTTGTCTTTGAAGTCGCAATACGGCGCCACCGCGCATTGCCAGCACTGCGGCGTGCGCGCCTGGCACACGTAGCGGCCCAGCAAAATCAGCCAGTGGTGGGCGTGCACCCGGTAGGGCTCGGGAATGCGTTTGAGCAGTTTGAGCTCCACGGCCAGCGGCGTTTTGCCCGGCGCCAGCCCGGTGCGGTTGCTGACCCGAAAAATGTGTGTGTCGACCGCCATGGTGGGCTCGCCAAAGGCCACGTTGAGCACCACATTGGCCGTTTTGCGGCCGACGCCGGGTAGCGTTTCAAGTGCTTCACGCGTGCGCGGTACCTCGATGTTGTAGCGTTCCAGCAGGATCTGACAGGTTTGCAACAGGTGTTTGGCTTTGCTGTGGTACAGGCCAATGGTTTTGATGTAACTCTCAAGGCCTTCCAAGCCCAGCGCCAGCATTTTTTGCGGCGTGTTGGCCACCAGGAACAGGCTTTGGGTGGCCTTGTTGACACTCACGTCCGTGGCCTGGGCCGACAGCAGCACGGCAGCCAGCAGTTCGAACACGCTGCTGAATTTCAGCTCGGTTTGTGGCTGCGGGTTGGCAGTGGCCAAAGTGGCAAAGAATTTTTCAACAGCGCTGGCGTTCATGGGTTCGATCAAGGGTTGGGGTCAACAAAGCTTGGGCAGGGGCAAATCATCGGTGACAATTTGGATTCCATTAATCCGAGCTTATCCCATGCAATTCGCCTCCCGACTCGACGCCATTGAAACCTCTGCCATCCGTGAGCTTTTCAAGCTGCTGGGCAAGCCCGGCATCATCAGCTTTGCCGGTGGCTTTCCAGACCCGGCGCTGTTTGATGTCGAAGGTATCGCAGAGTCCAGCGCTGCGGTATTGGCCAACAACGCCGGCCCGGTGCTGCAATACGGCGCCACCGAAGGCTTTCAGCCGCTGCGCGAAGCCATCAGTGCCTTTATGGCGGGCAAGGGCAGCACGGTGACGCCCGAGGGCCTGATTGTCACCACCGGCAGCCAGCAGGCGCTGGACCTGATCGGTAAAACCATGATCTCGCCCGGTGACAAGGTCATTGTTGAAGCGCCCACCTTTTTGGCCACCATCCAGTGTTTCCGGCTCTACGGCGCGCACATCATCGGCGCGCCGATCGATGCCGACGGCGTTGATGTCGACAAACTTGAGGCGCTGATTGAAGAACACCAGCCCAAACTGGTGTACCTGATCCCCACCTTTGGCAACCCGAGTGGCGCCACCCTGAGCCTGGCGCGGCGCCAGCGTATTCTGGAAATTGCGGTGCGCACGCAGACGCTGATTGTCGAAGACGACCCCTATGGCGAGCTGTACTTTGACGCGCCACCGCCGCCCAGCCTGCTGGCCCTCAGCGACGCTGTGCCGGGAAGCCGTGACTGGCTCGCGCATGCGGGAAGTTTCAGCAAAATCCTCAGCCCCGGTTTGCGCGTGGGCTGGATGGTTGCACCGCCCGAGCTGCTGGCCAAGGCCACCATGTGCAAGCAGTTCAGTGACGCCCACACCAGCAACCTGACGCAAGCCATTTGCGCCCATTACCTGACGCTGAACCGTTTGAGCCCGACCCTGGCCGTGGTGCGTCAGACTTATGCCGAGCGCGCCCGGGTCATGGCTGACTCCTTGCGCCGTGAGCTGGGCGATGCGATTGAATTCAACCAGCCGAAGGGCGGCATGTTTTTCTGGGCCAGGCTCACCGGAGCCCATGGCAGCAACGCCAGCGCGCCAGAGTTTGCCAAGCGCGCCATTGAAAAGCTGGTGGCCTTTGTGCCAGGTGCACCGTTTTATGCCCATGACCCGGACATGGCCACGTTGCGTCTGAGCTTTGCCACTGCTGATGTGGCGAAGATTGAGGAAGGCCTGGCGCGGCTGGGGCAGGCCTTGTAAGTTCTGGCCGCAGCGGCGTGGCGTCTAACGCACTTGCTGAGGCGGGAAGCGGCATCACAGGACTTGACGCATCCGGTCAACCAGCAGGCGTCGGTTGGGCAGCTGTTTCAGAGCATCATAAAACGCAAGTTGTGCGCAACGGTGATGCTACTTGGTGGCTTGTGGGGCCCAGTTTGCCATCGTTATACTTTGTCAACAAGCCCAAGGATGACGTTGAAAGACAGTAAACACCATGAACGAAAACGACTTGATTTACGGTTTTGCCAAAGAGCATGTCATAGAGGCCTCTGGTTTGATTGCGCTGATGCTGCCACAAACATTCGGCGCCGGGATTGCTGTCAAGGCCATGGACGGTCGTTACAAGCTGGTCAACCAGGCCATGCAAAGCTATTTCCGCAAAACCTCTGAGCAATTCACCAGCCTGACCGATGCCGAGCTGTTTCCATCTGAAGTGGCGGAGCAGCTCCAGCGATCTGATGCGCAAATCATGGCGGGTGCCGCCACCTGCAGCGACCAACTTGATTGTGTGGTGGATGGCAGGCCCTTCCAATGCCTTTGGTTCAAGTTTCCGGTGCATGGCCCGGATGGTCAACTCCAGTACATCGGCGCAGCCATGCTTGACACGGCTCGCATGGGCAATATCGACAAAATGCAGAAGTCGCTGGAATTTCTGCAGCACAGCAATCAGGAGTTGCAGAAAACCCTGGCCGAACTGTCCAAACTGGCCAGTACCGACAAGCTCACGGGGGCCTGGAATCGGCGCCGTCTCGAAGAGGCACTGGTCAATGAGATGGACCGGTTGGCGCGTTATGACCAGGCTTTGAGCATGCTGGTGATCGATATTGATTTTTTCAAAAAGGTCAACGACGTCCATGGTCACACCGTAGGCGATCAGGTACTGGTCACACTGGCGAACGTGTTGCAGTCAAAACTGCGGGCATCAGACACGCTGACCCGTTGGGGTGGCGAAGAATTTGTGGTGCTGTGCCCGAACACCACCCTGCCTACCGCAACGATTCTTGCCGAGCGCTTGCGAGACAGCATTGCCAAAACCACGTTCCCTGTAGTGGGGAGCGTGACGATCAGCCTGGGCGTGGCCGAGTGCATGGCGGGTGAAACATGGGAAGCCTGGTTTAAACGCGCCGATACCGCGCTTTATCGTGCCAAGGAATTGGGTCGCAACCAGGTGGAAATAGCCCATGAAACGGCTGAACGCGATGGCGCCGTCAAGAGCATGGCTGCCAATCTGGTGCGACTGTCCTGGCATGCAGCCTACGAGTCCGGTAACCAGGTCATCGATGAACAGCACCGCGGTCTGTTTCTTGACGCCAATAATTTACTCGGTGCCGTACTTTCAGCGCGTCCCGAGGCAGAAGTGGCAGCGCTGGTGAATACCCTCATCAAGGACGTGGTGCAGCATTTCAAAGAGGAAGAAGTCATCATCAGCGCAGCGGGCTATCCGCGCGCCACCGAGCATGCAGCCATTCATAGCGCACTGATTGACAAGGCCGTGCTGCTGGTCAAACATTTTCATGAAGGCACACTGACGATGGGCGAGCTGTTTCAATTTCTGGCCCGCGACGTGATAGCCCGTCACATACTTGGCGCCGACCGAGAATTCTTTGCCTACCTGCAGCCCAAACCGCAGTCCTGACCAACTGAATGTACTTTTCGCTCGGTGTTCATGGCTGTGATGCGGTGGGCAGTGGGTCCACATGCACCTGCAGCCACCATTCCAGCAGCGCCAGATGCCATAACTTGCTGCCATTGATGCGGGTGAAGTGCTCAGGCGCTTCCGGCGCGGCCAGCAGTTTGTCGACGTAATCGCGCTGGTACAGGCCGCGCTTGAGGCAGGCCTCGGACATCAAAATGCCGCGCATCATGTCCAGAAACGGACCGCGCACATATTTGAGCGCCGGCACCGGAAAGTAGCCTTTGGGACGGTCGATGACCGTGTCAGGGATCAGCCCGCGTGAGATCGCCTTGAGCGGAAACTTGCCACCTTCTTTCAATTTGAGTCCGGGTGGCATGTGGGCGGCCAGTTGCACCAGTTCATGGTCCAGAAACGGCGTGCGTACCTCCAGGCCCCAGGCCATGGGCATGTTGTCAACGCGTTTGACCGGGTCGTCGACGATCAGCGTGGTGGCATCCAGGCGCCAGACCTGGTCGAGGAATTCATCGGCATGCGGCTTGACAAGTTCGCCTGCAATCAGCTCAGAGGTGACGTCACCTACCTGAAATGCCGGCGCAATCATTTGCAGGTATTCGTCGTGGTCGCGGTCGAAATAATGCTGGCTGAAGCGCGCCAGGGGCGAACCGGTGGCGGCGTCCATCTTGGGGTACCAGAAATAGCCGCCAAATACCTCGTCGGCCCCCTGGCCCGACATCACCACCTTGACGTCCTTGGACACACGCTCGGCCAGCAAGTAGAACGCAATCACGTCATGGCTGACCATGGGTTCGGTCATTTGCGCCACCGCCTCCGGCAAACGGGCCATGACCTCGCTGTTGGCAATGAGGTACTTCTGGTGGCGCGTCTTGAAATGGGCCGCAATCTGGTCGGAAAACTCAAATTCGTCAGCCTTTTCTGCGCCTGCGCCCAGGTCTTCAAAACCAATGGAAAAGGTGCGCAAATCTGGCACCTGGTCGGCCAGCAAACCTACCAGCAAGCTGGAATCTAGCCCGCCCGACGGGAGCACGCCTACCGGCACGTCGGCGGCCAAAAGGCGACGTCTGACGCTCTCGTCCAGTTGCTCACGCGTGGCTTCCAGCCACTCGGCCTCAGTCAATTCCTTGTCAGGCCGGGTCGCGTCCAACGTCCAGTAGACCTGCTCGTTCACCGTGCCGTCCGGGTCAACGCGCAGGGTGGAGGCGGGTGGCAGCTTGCGCACGCCCTGGAGCACCGTGCGCGGTGCCGGCACCACGGTGTGCAGGGTGAAGTGGTGGTGCAGCGCCACGGCATCGAGCGTGGTGTCGACCCCGCCACCGGCCAGCAGGGCGGGCAGGCTCGAGGCAAAGCGCAGCCTTTGAGTGGTCTGGTTCAGGTACATCGGTTTGATGCCAAAACGGTCGCGCGCCAGAAACAACTGGCTGCTGCGCTGGTCCCAGATGGCAAAGGCAAACATGCCCCTGAACCGGGTCACACACTGGTCGCCCCAGGCGTGGTAGCTTTTCAGAATGACTTCGCTGTCACCTTCAGAGA
>JAQSDS010000143.1 GCA_029946045.1 Rhodoferax sp. | reverse complement strand
AGTGCGCTGGATTTTCGAGCCATGTCCGACATGAGCTTCGAGTCCCTGGACGCCCATGGCCATGGTCAACGCTTCCCGGGGCTGGCCCTGGCTTGGGCTGTGCTGGCGGCACCGGCGGGCAGTACCGCTGTGCTCAATGCGGCCAACGAGATCGCTGTCGCTGCATTTTTGGCCGGTCAGATCCGTTTTGACCAGATGCACGCGGTCAATTTGGAAACACTGGCCAAGGTGCAGCCCGCGCCGCCGGGTTCGCTGGAAGATTTGCTGGCACTCGACGCGCAGAGCCGCGAAGTTGCCGAGCGCATGGTGGCCCGCCTGGCTGTTTGAAGCGCTGATGTTGACTTTTCTAGCTTTCATCGTTGCCATTGCACTGCTCATTGCTGTGCACGAGTACGGCCACTACCGGGTGGCGGTGGCCTGTGGTGTCAAGGTACTGCGCTTTTCCATTGGTTTTGGCAAGCCATTGCTGCGCTGGCAGTCCAAAACCAGCGGTACCGAATTTGTGCTGGCCTTGTTTCCGCTGGGAGGTTTTGTCAAGATGCTTGACGAGCGTGAGGCGCCGGTGGCGCCGCATGAGCGCCATCTGGCCTTTAACACCCAGAGTTTGCGGCGACGCAGCGCCATCGTGGCGGCCGGCCCTGCCGCCAATTTGCTGCTGGCGGTGCTGTTGTACAGCGTGGTCAACTGGACCGGTGTGCAGCAGCCTGCCGCCATTCTGGCGCCACCAGCGTTTGAGTCCCTGGCCGGTCAGGCCGGATTGCATGGCGGTGAACGGGTGGTGCGCGCGGCGCTGGACGGCGAGACCGAACTGGAGGTGCGCTCGTTTGAAGACCTGCGCTGGCAACTGACCCGGGGTGCCTTGGAGGGACAGGACATCCGGCTGTGGGCGCAGCAGAAAAGTGGCGCTACCGAGCGCGAGTTTTTGCTCCGGCTATCGGTGTTGGACCGCAATGAAGTTGACGCCCGCATGTTCCAGAAAATAGGGCTGGTGGGGCCCCTGACACGCCCGGTGATGGGCGATGTCATGCCGGATTCAGCCGCAGCGCAGGCAGGTTTGCACCCTGGCGACGAAGTCACCCAGGTCGACGGCACGCCCATCCTTGACGGTCAAGCCTTGCGGGTTTTGATTCGACAGTCGGTGCAGAATCAAAAGGCACCGACCCAAGTCTGGACCCTCTTGCGCGCCGGCCAGCAACTGCAGTTGAGCGTCACGCCGCGAGTGGTGCAAGAAAACGGGCAGACCCTGGGCCGCATCGGTGCCTACGTAGGTGCGCCGCCTGAACAGGTGCTGGTGCGTTATGGCGCGTTTGATGGGAGCTGGCAGGCGCTGGTGAAAACCTGGGACGTATCGGTGTTGACACTCAAGATGATGGGCCGCATGTTGGTTGGTGAGGCTTCCATCAAGAACATCAGCGGCCCGCTGACCATTGCCGACTACGCCGGAAAATCGGCAGGTTTGGGGCTGACCCAGTACCTGATTTTTCTGGCGCTCATCAGTGTCAGTCTGGGCGTTTTGAATTTGCTGCCGGTGCCGGTTCTGGATGGTGGTCACCTGATGTATTATCTTTGGGAAGGGGTCGTGGGGCGGCCCGTTTCAGATGCCTGGATGGAACGTTTGCAGCGAGGCGGTGTTGCCATTCTGATGCTGATGATGTCGGTTGCTCTTTTTAATGATATTTCCCGCTTGTTTGGCTGATCATCGCGTTCTTTGCCGACACCCTTTAATTACTGAATTCAACTATGCAACTCAATCGTTTTCGTCTTTCTGCCTGCGCCGTCCTGGCCTCCCTGTTGTGTGTTGCCCAGTCTGCCTGGGCCGTCAACCCGTTCACGGTGCGCGACATCCGCATTGAGGGTTTGCAGCGGGTCGAACCCGGGACGGTGTTTGTTTCTTTGCCGGTGCGTGTTGGCGATACCTACAACGATGACAAGGGCGCAGCCGCGATTCAGAGCCTGTTTGCACTGGGCCTGTTCAAGGATGTGCGCATTGAAGTGACTGGCGATGTGCTGGTGGTGGTCGTTGAAGAACGCCCCACGGTGGCCAATGTGGAGTTTGTCGGTACCAAGGAATTTGACAAGGACGTGCTGGTCAAGTCCATGCGCGATGTCGGTCTGGCCGATGGTCGACCCTTTGACAAGGCCCAGCTGGACCGTGCCGAGCAGGAGCTCAAGCGCCAGTACATCAACCGCAGCTTGTATGCCGCCGAGGTGGTGACCACAGTCACGCCGATCGAACGCAACCGGGTGAACCTGACGTTTACCGTGGTTGAAGGTGAACCGGCCAACATCAGCGAAATCCGCATTGTCGGCAACAAGGCATTCAATGAATCCACCCTGCGTGGCTTGTTTGACCTGGACACGGGTGGCTGGTTGAGCTGGTACACCAAGTCCAACCGTTATTCGCGCGCCAAGCTCAACGCAGATATCGAAACACTGCGTTCCTATTACCTGACCCGGGGCTATCTCGAGTTCAAGGTGGAATCGACCCAAGTCGCGATCCAGCCCAACAAGACCGACATCGGCATCAACATCAATATCACCGAAGGTGAGCGCTATGTGGTCAGCAGCGTCAAGCTGGCGGGTGAATACCTGGGCAAGGAAGAAGAGTTCAAGTCGCTGGTGGTGATCCGCCCGGGGCAAGCCTTCAATGCGGACGAAGTTGCCAAGACCACCAAGGCCTTCACCGACTATTTCGGCAATTTTGGTTATGCCTTCGCGCGCGTCGAGGCCAAGCCTGAAATTGACCGGGTCAACAACCGTGTGGCGCTGGTGCTCCAGGCCAATCCATCACGTCGCGCCTATGTGCGCAAGATCAACGTGGCAGGCAACACCCGCACCCGCGATGTGGTGGTGCGCCGGGAATTCCGTCAATTGGAAGCTTCTTGGTACGACGGTGACAAAATCCGTCGCTCGCGTGATCGGGTCGACCGTCTGGGTTATTTTGGTGATGTGGCCGTTGAAACAGAAGAAGTTCCCGGTACCCAGGATCAGGTGGACCTGACCATCAATGTCACGGAAAAACCTACGGGTAGCCTCAGCTTGGGTGCTGGCTATTCCAGTGGTGACGGCTTGGGGCTGTCCTTCGGTCTGAAGCAGGAAAATGCCTTTGGCTCAGGCAACTCGCTGGGTCTGCAGGTCAATACCAGCAAGTTCAACCGTTTGCTGGTGGTTAACACCACCGATCCCTATTTCACCGAAGACGGGGTGTCGCGCACATTTGACGTGTATTTGAGAACCACCAGTCCTTATCAGGACGCGAACTATTACAAGTTGGAGACCTCCGGGGGCAGCGTCCGTTTTGGTGTGCCGTTTACCGAGATTGACACCGTGTTTTTTGGTCTGGGCATTGAAAGAACCAAAATTATCCCGGGGACCGACTTGCCGATCTCTTATCAGAACTACGCCAACGAATACGGCTATTCCAGCACCGCCCTGCCTTTGACCGTGGGTTGGGCGCGCGACAGCCGCGACAGTGCCCTGGCGCCTACCAGCGGACGATTACAGCGTGCCAATGCCGAGTGGTCTTTTGCCGGCGACGCCAAGTACCTGCGTGCCACCTACCAGTTCCAGCAGTACCTGCCCTTGAGCAAGCAATTTACCGCCGCCTTCAATACCGAGCTCGGCTTGGGTCGCGCCATTGGTGGCGGAACGTTCCCCGTGTTCAAGAATTTTTACGGTGGTGGTCTGGGATCGGTGCGAGGTTTCGAGCAGGGCAGTCTGGGGCCGAATGAACAGGCTGATGGTCTGGGCACCTCTTTGGGCGGCTCCCGCAAGCTCAATGTCAACATGGAAATATTGGCACCCTTCCCCGGTGCCGGCAACGACCGAACCTTGCGCATGTACGGCTTTTGGGATGTCGGCATGGTCGCGGGAGACAATGCGGCGAACCTCAATGCCAACGATCTGCGCTCATCGGTGGGGGTGGGGATCAGCTGGATTTCCCCGGTGGGCCCACTGCGCCTGGCGTTTGCCAAACCGATTCGCAAGTTTGACAACGATAGAATTCAAAATTTGCAATTCCAAATTGGGACCAGTTTCTAATGAACCATTTTTTACGTCATCTTTGTGCCATCAGCCTGTGCGGCCTGTCTGCGATGTCTTTGCAGGCCCAGGAATTGCGCATGGGCTTTGTCAGCACCGACCGGGTCCTAAAAGAAGCCAGCACCGCGAAGGCGGCGCAAACCAAGCTGGAACAGGAATTTTCGAAGCGCGAGAAAGAGCTGGTCGACCAGGGCAACAGCATCAAGACGCTGGCTGACAAGTTCGAACGCGAGGCGCCCACTTTGCCTGAAACCCAGCGCCAGACCCGCCAGAAGCAACTCCTTGAACAGGATCGCGATTTTCAAAGAAAGCGTCGCGAGTTTCAGGAGGACCTGAACGCGCGTAAAAACGAAGAGTTACAGATCGTGATCCTGCGCGCCAACAAGGTCATCAAGGACATTGCCGTGGCTGAAAACTACGATTTCATTTTTCAGGACGCAGTCTACGTCAACCCCAAGCACGACATGACAGACAAGGTGATCAAGGCGCTTAACACGCCTGCTGCCAAGTAAGTCTGATCCGAAGGCTGGTGGCGCGTGACCCTGCGTTTGGCATCCATTGTTGAGGCGCTGGGCGGTGAGTTGCACGGCGATGCCAATCTGCTGATAGCGTCCCTCGCGCCCCTTGAGAGCGCCCAGTCGGGCCAGTTGAGTTTTCTCAGCCATCCCAAGTACCAGCATTTGTTGTCGGTCTCCAACGCGGGCTGTGTGATCGTCAGTCCAGCCTTTCAGGCGCTGGCCTGTGAGCGCGGCGCCTGCATCGTGACCGATCAACCTTATTTGTACTATGCCCGGGTCACCCAGCTCTGGAAAAAGAGCCTGGCGCTACCCGCTGGACCCTTGATTCATCCGAGTGCCGTGATCGATCCATTGGCCCAGGTGCATCCCAGTGCACAAGTGGGGCCCTTGTGCGTGGTCGAGGCGGGGGCGGTGATCGGTGCCGACACGGTGCTCAAGTCGCGTGTCACGCTGGGCGAGCGCTGTGTGGTGGGTGCGCGTTGCATCATTCACTCCGGCGTGGTCATCGGGGCTGATGGCTTCGGCTTTGCCCCGAATGCCGGGGCTTGGGAAAAAATCGAACAATTGGGTGCGGTACGTATTGGCAATGATGTCGAAATTGGCGCCAACACCTGTATTGACCGCGGCGCGCTGCAAGACACCGTGATCGAG
>JAQSDS010000142.1 GCA_029946045.1 Rhodoferax sp. | reverse complement strand
TGACGCCAAAGACCGCCAGCCTGAGAAAATACGCGCTCTTGAACAACGTTTTTCTGCACTGCATGCCGAGCTGCAGCGCGACACCCCTCAACTAGCTGCCCATGCCATCGCGCAACTCCTCAACCATTAAGCCTGCTGCTCGCAAGGCGTCAACGCCATTGGCCGTGCTTCCAGCCAAACGGCCTACCCAGCGACCCGCCAGCATGCAGCAGGTCGCGCTGCAATGGGACATGACAGGCTTGATCGCTGGCGTAGACGAGGCTGGCCGGGGTCCGCTAGCTGGTCCGGTGGTGGCTGCTGCCGTCATACTGGACGAGCGGCACCCGATCCAGGGTTTGGCTGACTCGAAAAAACTCACGGCACGCAAACGGGAGGCTTTGTTCGACGAGATTCGGGCCAAGGCCCTGTGTTTTTCGGTAGCCCAAGCCAGCGTGCAGGAAATTGACATACTCAATATTTTGCAGGCCACCTTGCTGGCCATGCGCCGGGCCGTTGAGGGCTTGCGTCTGGCGCCGAAGCTGGTGTTGGTCGACGGCAACCGCTTGCCGGTGTTACCGATGCGCGCCGAGGCCATTGTCAAGGGCGATGCCCTGGTGGCTGCGATTTCAGCTGCGTCGATTCTGGCCAAGGTCACGCGTGACCATTGGTGCCAGGAGGTCGACGCGCTGTACCCCGCGTATGGCTTTGCACAGCATAAAGGCTACGGCACCGCGTTGCACCTGGCGGCGCTGCAAGCGCACGGTGCCTGTCCGTTTCACCGTACCAGCTTTCGCCCGGTAACCGAGGTTTTACAAGGCGTCATGCCATGAGCTCAACCCAAGTGCTGCACATCAGCTCGCGCGACAACGCCTTGTTCAAGGAGCTCAAGCGGCTGGCCCACGGCAATAACGAGTACCGCAAGCAGCAGCGCGTCTGGGCCGAAGGTGACCACTTGTTGCGCGCCGCCATGGGGCGCGGTGTGCAGCCCGTCATGGGCCTGTTTTCGGCGTCCTATTGGCCGCAGGCGCCTGTGGCCTATGTTCAGGCCGCGCCCAAAAACATGGTGTTAACTGATGCGTTGTTTGCTGAACTGAGCACGCTGGAGTCGCCGGCGCGCATGGGGTTTGTTTTTGCTTTGCCGCAAGAGCCAACCATCCAGTCTGACGTGGCGACAGTCATCCTGGACCGGGTGCAGGATGCCGGCAATGTGGGCGCCATTTTGCGCAGTGCCGCCGCCTTTGGTTTCAAACAGGTCATTGCTCTCAAAGGCACGGCTGCCCTGTGGAGCACCAAGGTGCTGCGCGCGGGCATGGGTGCCCATTGGGGCTTGCAACTGATCGAGGGCGCAGCGCTGGCGCAGCTTGACAGCTTGACTGTGCCGCTGCTGGTGACCAGCTCGCACCGCGGCAGTTATTTGCACCAGGCGCTCCTTAAAAAGGAGCTGCCCATGCCATGTGCTTGGGCTTTGGGGCACGAGGGGCAGGGCGTTTGCGCGGAACTCGAGGCTCGCGCCAGAGGGCATGTGCGCATTGCCCAACCGGGGGGCGAAGAGTCGCTCAATGTGGCCACGGCCGCCGCCATTTGTCTGCACGCCAGTGCCACGGCGCGCCTGGCCTAGGGGCCGGGACGGCAGGGCGTTCTGCGGCGTGTCCCCCGCCCTGCGGGCTCCTCCTTTACCTGCGCAGAACGCTCTGCCGTCCCGGCTCCCAGGGTAGTCCCTAGGCTATAATTCAGGCCAATTTCGCACCCGCGTACGCTCGACGTAGCAGTCCACCCCTTCCCAGTCAGCAGCAGCTTCAGGCGTCCTTCCTGCGTGCTTGGGCGTACCCGCAACTATTTCGGAGAACCCAGTGCTTTTGTCTCTCAAGGGAAATACCCCATCGGCCATCCTGGCGCTCGCAGACGGAACGGTCTACCTTGGTAATTCCATTGGAGCCACAGGTTCCACGGTGGGCGAGGTGGTGTTCAACACCTCCATGACCGGTTACCAGGAAATCCTGACCGACCCCAGTTATTGCCAGCAAATTGTCACCCTGACCTATCCGCATATCGGCAATTACGGCGTCAATGCGCAAGACATGGAGTCTGAGGGTGTTCAAGCCGCAGGCCTGATCATCAAGGACCTGCCCCTGCTGGCGTCCAACTTTCGTTCCAGTCAGCCGCTTGACGCCTACCTGCGCGAACAAGGCACGGTGGCCATCGCCAACCTCGACACCCGCCAGTTAACGCGCCACCTGCGCACCCAGGGTGCGCAAAACGGCTGCATTCTGGCGCTGGCCGCCGGGGTGGTGGTCACCCAGGCGCTCATTGACCAAGCCGTGGCTTTGGCCAAGGCAGCCCCCAGCATGGCTGGCCTGGACCTCGCCAAGGTGGTCAGTACCCGGGAAAGCTATGGCTGGACGCAGACCGAATGGGCGCTTTTCAACCCGGATGACGATCAGCAACCCGGTTTTGGCGAGCAAACCGCGCCGCGGTTCCATGTCGTGGCGTATGACTTTGGTGTCAAGAAAAACATTCTGCGCATGTTGGCCCAGCGCGGCTGCCGGGTGACGGTGGTGCCAGCGCAAACTCCTGCGACCGATGTGCTGGCGCAGCAACCCGATGGTATTTTCCTGAGCAATGGCCCGGGTGATCCGCAGCCTTGCGACTACGCCATTGCGGCAGCTGCCGAACTGATCGACAGCGGCATCCCCGTCTTTGGCATCTGCCTGGGGCACCAGATCATGGCTTTGGCCTCGGGTGCCAAAACCTTCAAGATGAAGTTTGGTCACCACGGTGCCAACCATCCAGTGAAAGACCTGGACAGCGGCCGCGTCAGCATCACCAGCCAGAACCATGGTTTTGCAGTCGACCAACAAACCCTGCCGGCCCATTTGCGCGCCACCCATGTCAGCCTGTTTGATGGCACGCTGCAAGGCCTGGAGCGCACCGACAAGCCGGCTTTCTGTTTTCAGGGCCACCCCGAGGCCTCACCCGGCCCCCACGACATTGGCTACTTGTTTGACCGCTTCATCACGGCCATGGAGTCGCGTGGATGAATTTTTATGGTGTCACTGACCTGTGGACCTATGTGATTGGTGCCTTTGGCATCGTCCTGCTGCCCGGGCCCAATTCACTCTATGTGCTCTCGGTGGCAACCGCGCGCGGTGTGCGCGCCGGTTTTCAGGGCGCTTATGGCGTGTTCGTGGGCGACACCATTTTGCTGTTGTGCACCGCGCTGGGCGCGGCCGGGGTGTTGCGCACGTACCCGGCCATGTTCCTGGTGGTCAAGTACGTGGGTGCGGCTTATCTGGCCTGGGTCGGTTTGAATTTATTGCGCGCGGCCATGGCCGGTTTGTGGGCTCAGCCCGCAGTGCTGGGCCGCGAGAGCCATGACGCACCCAGCGCAAGCCCTGACAGCGCCGCCCATTTGCAGCGGCCGTTTCGTCGCGCCCTGGTCATCAGCCTGCTGAATCCGAAGGCAATTTTGTTTTTGCTGTCGTTTTTTGTCCAGTTCATCGATACCAGCTATGCCCACCCGGAAGTGCCATTTTTGATTTTGAGCGCCATTCTGATGACTTTTAGCGCCCTGTATCTGTCGGTGCTGATCGTCGCCGGGAACAAACTGGCGCAGGGGTTTGCCCAGCGCAAGCGGCTGTCAGCCGGGCTGTCGAGCCTGGTAGGTGCCCTGTTTCTGTGGTTTGGAGCCAAATTGGCCAGTGCCAACCTGAATTGATAAAACAAGAGAATCGTCCTTCAACATGCCAAAACGTACCGACATCAAAAGCATCCTCATCATTGGCGCGGGTCCTATCATCATTGGCCAGGCCTGTGAGTTTGACTACTCCGGCGTGCAAGCCTGCAAAGCGCTGCGTGAAGAAGGCTACAAGGTCATCCTGATCAACAGCAACCCGGCGACCATCATGACCGACCCGGCCACGGCCGACGTCACCTACATCGAGCCCATCACCTGGCAGACGGTCGAGAAGATCATCGCCAAGGAGCGTCCAGATGCCATTCTGCCCACCATGGGTGGCCAGACCGCGCTCAACTGCGCACTCGACTTGTGGCACAACGGCGTGCTCGCCAAATACACCGGTGCCGCCACCGGCTTGCCCGTTGAGTTGATCGGCGCCAAGCCCGAGGCGATTGACAAGGCCGAAGACCGGCTCAAGTTCAAAGACGCCATGACCAAGATTGGTCTGGGCTCAGCCCGCTCCGGCATTGCCCACAGCATGGCTGATGCGTGGGACGTCCAACGCACGGTGGGTTTTCCGACCGTGATCCGCCCCAGTTTTACGCTTGGCGGCACGGGTGGCGGCATTGCCTACAACCCCGAAGAGTTCGAGGTGATCTGCAAGCGCGGCCTCGAAGCGTCGCCCACCAACGAGTTGCTCATTGAAGAGTCGCTGCTGGGCTGGAAAGAGTACGAAATGGAAGTGGTGCGCGACAGCGCAGACAACTGCATCATCGTCTGCTCGATCGAAAACCTGGACCCGATGGGCGTGCACACCGGTGACTCGATCACCGTGGCACCAGCGCAAACGCTCACTGACAAGGAATACCAAATTCTGCGCAATGCATCGCTGGCGGTGCTGCGCGAGATTGGCGTCGATACCGGTGGTTCCAACGTGCAGTTCTCCATCAATCCCAAGGACGGGCGCATGGTGGTCATTGAGATGAACCCGCGCGTCAGCCGCTCCAGCGCGCTGGCCTCCAAGGCCACGGGTTTCCCGATTGCCAAGGTGGCTGCCAAGCTGGCGGTGGGCTACACGCTGGACGAACTCAAGAACGAGATCACGGGCGGTGCCACACCGGCCAGTTTTGAGCCCAGCATTGACTACGTGGTTACCAAGATCCCGCGTTTTGCCTTTGAGAAATTCCCCGCTGCCGACAGCCGCCTGACCACCCAGATGAAGAGCGTGGGCGAGGTCATGGCCATGGGTCGCACCTTCCAGGAGTCGTTTCAGAAGGCCCTGCGCGGCCTGGAAGTCGGCGTCGATGGCATGAACGAAAAAACCCAGGACCGCGAAATCCTGGAGCGCGAACTCGGTGAGCCTGGCCCTGACCGCATCTGGTACGTGGGCGATGCCTTTGCCGCGGGCTGGAGCGTGGACGAGGTGTTTGAGCTCACCAAAATCGACCGCTGGTTTTTGGTGCAGATCGAGCAAATCGTCAAAATCGAGCTGGAAATTGAACACCTGCCGCAGCCTGCAGTGGGTACCGCGCTCGATTCGATCGACGCGGCCACGCTGCGGGCCTTGAAGCAAAAAGGGTTTTCCGACCGCCGCC
>JAQSDS010000141.1 GCA_029946045.1 Rhodoferax sp. | reverse complement strand
ATCATCCTGGGCCACACGCTGCTGGGCATGGCCTACGGCATGGTGGTGATCCAGTCGCGTTTGCTGGAAATGGACCGCGCCATCGAGGAGGCCGCCATGGACCTGGGCGCCAAACCCTTTCAGGTGTTCTTCCTGATCACCATGCCCAATATTCTGCCGGCCATTTTTGCCGCCTATCTGCTGGCCTTCACGCTCTCATTCGACGATGTCGTGATTGCCGAATTTTTGTCGGGCCCGGGCGTCAACACCCTGCCGCAAGTCATCTTCGGTTATGCCCGGCGCGGCATCAACCCGACCATTTACGCGGCGGCCACGCTGCTCATCATGTCGGTCACCCTGGTGGTGATCGCTTACAGCGTTTGGGTGGCGCGCCAGACACGGCGCCGCGAGCGCGAAATTGCGGCAGCCACGCGTGCTGAACTGGCCGCACTGCAGGCCCGGTAACTATTTTTAACGCCTTGCCTTTGTGGCAAGCGCCATGACCTTTGAGAGTTTTGACATGACAACAGCGCTTTATGATGGCCGGGCCCTGATCAACGGGGTACGCGTGCACGCTCTTGACGGCCAGACCTTTGACTGCATTTCCCCGGTCGATGGCCGTCTGCTTACCACCGTGGCGCGTTGCGGCCAAGCCGATGTCGATGTCGCGGTGGCTGCGGGGAGGGCGGCCTTTGAAGACCGGCGCTGGTGTGGTCTGGCCCCGGCGGCGCGCAAACGCGTCATGATCAAATTTGCCGACCAGTTGCTGGCCCACGCCGATGAACTCGCCATGATGGAGACGCTCGACATGGGCAAACCCATCAAGTACGCCCGCGGTGTCGATGTCAACAGCGCGGCCAATTGCCTGCGCTGGTATGGCGAGGCAGTTGACAAGATTTACGACGAAATTGCACCCACGGCCAGCACCGCGTTGGCGCTGATCCAGCGCGAGCCCATGGGTGTGGTGGGCGTCATCGTGCCGTGGAACTACCCCATGATCATGGCCGCCTGGAAAATTGCCCCGGCGCTGGCGGCCGGCAATTCGGTGGTGCTCAAGCCCAGTGAGAAGTCGCCTTTGACTGCGCTGCGCCTGGCCGAACTGGCGCTTGAAGCGGGTATTCCGCCAGGGGTTTTCAACGTGGTGCCGGGTTATGGGCCCGAGGCGGGGTCGCCGCTGGCACTGCACATGGACGTGGACTGCATTGCCTTTACCGGCTCGACCCGGGTCGGCAAACAGATTCATGTGATGGCCGGACAAAGCAACCTCAAGCGCGCCTGGACCGAGTTGGGTGGCAAGTCGCCCAACATCGTTTTTGCCGATTGCCCGGACTTGGACAAAGCGGTTGAGGCCGCGCTTGGCGGCATCTTCTTTAACCAGGGGGAAAGTTGCAACGCGCCTTCGCGCCTGTTTGTCGAGGCCAGCATCCGCGATCAGTTCCTGGAGAAAGCACTGGCACTGGTGCCCGCTTACGCGCCGGCCAATCCGCTGGCGCCCGACACCGTGATGGGAGCCATCGTCGACCAGACGCAAATGAACTCGGTGCTGCGCTACATCGAACTTGGCAAGCAAGAGGGCGCCGCCCTGCTGGCAGGCGGTGCGCAGGCGCTGCGCGACACCGGTGGCTGCTACGTGCAGCCCACCATCTTTGCCGGCGTGACACCTGACATGACCATTGCCCGCGAGGAAATTTTTGGCCCGGTGCTCTCAGTGCTGTCGTTCACCGACACCGCAGAGGTCGTGCGCCAGGCCAACCAGAGCATCTACGGCCTGCAGGCGGCGGTCTGGACGCGTGACATCAACAAGGCACACGGCGTGGCGCGTGCGCTGCGCGCCGGAACGGTGCACGTCAACCAGTACGACGAAGACGACATCACGGTGCCCTTTGGCGGCTACAAGCAAAGCGGGGTAGGGCGCGACAAGTCGCTGCATGCCTTTGACAAATACACCGAGACCAAGACCACCTGGATCCGCATCGACAGTCCGGTCTGATTTCCCTCTCCATTCTGAGCCACCCCACCATGTCCCAAACCGACACCCTTCAAGCCACCATTGACGACCTGTCCTCGCAAGGCATCCACAGCATCCTGACCCAGTTTTGCGACCTGCACGGCGTTGCCAAAGGCAAGCTGGTGCCGCTGGATGACTTGAAAGAGTGGGTGAATGTGGGCGCCGGTTTTGCCGGACCCAGCATCTGGGGTACCGGCCTGGGGCGCTTTGGCGCGCGCAGCGAATACTATGGCCGGGTGCAATTGGAAACCCTGCGGGCCTTGCCGTGGTTGCCCGGTGTGGCCCATGCCGTGTGTGACGGTTACGCCGGTGGCGAACCCCTGGCCAGCTGCTCGCGCCAACTGCTCAAGCATCAGCTCAGTCGCCTGAAAGCGCGCGGCTGGACCCTGTGGGTGGGCATCGAGCCTGAGTTTTTCCTGTTGCGTCAGGACGAAAAAGGCCACTGGCAGGGCGCTGACGCGCAGGACGGCCTGGATAAACCTTCTTACGATCTGAAAGCCATCCACCGCAACCATGCGTTTCTTGACGATATGCGTCAGACCCTGACGGCCCTGGGGTTCAGGCTGCAGCAGATGGACCACGAGGACGCCCGTGGCCAGTACGAAATCAATTACCGCTTTCATTCGGCGCTGGAAGCCGCAGACCACTTCATGCTGTTCAAGATGGCGGCGCACGCGGTGGCGCAAAAACACGGCTGTGTCTTCAGTTGTATGCCCAAACCTTTCGCCGCCATGCCGGGCAGTGGTCTGCACTTTCACATGAGCATCACCGATGCGCAGGGGCGCGCCGTGTTTCAGGACACCTGCGATGCCCTGCAACTCAGTCCCACAGCCTACAGTTTTGTGGCCGGCCTGCTGCAGCATGCCGATGCCCTGAGCGCCTTGTGCGCCCCCACCGTCAACAGCTTCAAAAGGCTGGCCTGCAGCGACAGCGCCTCGGGCACCACCTGGTCGCCGGTGTGGAAAGCCTACGGCGACAACAACCGCACCTGCCTGGTGCGCAGTGTTGCTGGGCGTATCGAATGGCGCCTGCCCGACCCTTCGTGCAATGTCTACGCGGCCATTGCCGCCACCCTGGCAGCCGGGCTCGACGGTATTGATCAGGGCATGACGGCCCCCGCGCCCTGCACCGAAGACCTGTATGAGCGCTTCGCCAGCGGCCAGACCATGCCCGCGCGCCTGCCGCGCGACCTCGGCGCTGCGCTCGATGCACTGGCATCAGATGCGGTGCTGATGGCTGCTGTTGGGCAAGACTTCTGCCAGCAGTTTCTGGCCATCAAGCGCCAGGAGTGGAGCAGCTTCAGCCAGTCGGTGAGCGACTGGGAACTTAGGCGCTACGCTGACTTGTTTTAATTTTGCAATGCGAAATTTTGATTTCGCATCGTGCAATGAAATAGATGAAGTTTGACTTTTTAAATCTCAAATTCAGAGAGCTTGATTTCATATAGAGAAATATTAATCATAAGCTGTTGATTTTGTTTAAATAAATAAAAGTCTTCTATAAGACATAAGATGTGTTTCATGTCTTCTATAAGACATAGAATAATCGCCATGACATCAACAGCCTCAAGCGACAGATGCCTTCATTTTCATCAACTCAGGAGTGACCCCATGCCACAGACTCTCACAGAACAATTAAGCCGCGAACAACAAATTGCTGCCCTGGAAAAAGACTGGGCGACCAACCCACGCTGGAAAGGCATCAAGCGCGGCTACAGTGCTGCCGACGTGGTGCGTCTGCGTGGCTCTTTCCCCATCGAACACACCCTGGCACGTCGTGGCGCTGAAAAGCTGTGGGATCTGCTCCACACCGAAGACTATGTGAACTGCCTCGGTGCGCTTACCGGCGGCCAGGCCATGCAGCAGGTCAAGGCCGGCGTCAAGGCCATTTACCTGTCAGGCTGGCAAGTAGCCGCTGACAACAACACGTCCGCCTCCATGTACCCCGACCAGTCCCTGTACGCCGTGGACTCGGTGCCAAAGATGGTTGAGCGCATCAACAACACCTTCCGCCGTGCCGATGAGATCCAGCATTCCCGCGGTGTTGACGCCGGTGACGCAGGTTTTATTGACAACTTCGCGCCCATCGTGGCCGACGCTGAGGCCGGCTTTGGCGGTGTCTTGAACGGTTTCGAGTTGATGAAGAACATGATTCGCGCCGGCGCAGCAGGCGTGCATTGGGAAGACCAGCTGGCGTCGGCCAAGAAATGTGGCCACATGGGTGGCAAGGTACTGGTTCCGACCACCGAAGCGGTTCAAAAGCTCATTGCAGCCCGTATGGCCGCTGACGTGTGTGGCGTGCCAACCCTGGTGATTGCCCGCACCGACGCAGAAGCCGCCGACCTGCTGACCAGCGACTACGACGAAAACGACAAGCCGTTCCTGACCGGTGAGCGCACCGCTGAAGGTTTTTACAAATCGAACAAGGGCCTCGACCAGGCCATCAGCCGCGCGGTGGCTTATGCCGACTACGCTGACCTGGTGTGGTGCGAAACCGGCACGCCCGACCTCGAGTTTGCCCGCAAATTTGCTGAAGCTGTGCGCGCCAAACACCCGGGCAAGCTGCTGGCCTACAACTGCTCGCCATCGTTCAACTGGAAGAAAAACCTGGACGACGCCACCATTGCCAAGTTCCAGAAAGAACTCGGCGCCATGGGTTACAAGTACCAGTTCATCACCCTGGCCGGCATCCACTCCATGTGGTACAACATGTTTGATCTGGCCCAAGACTACGTCGCTCGTGGCATGACCGCTTACGTTGAAAAAGTGCAAGAACCCGAATTTGCAGCACGCACCCGCGGCTACACTTTTGTCTCGCACCAGCAGGAAGTCGGCACCGGTTACTTCGACGAAGTCACCACCGTCATCCAGGGCGGCAAGTCCAGCGTCACGGCGCTGACAGGCTCCACCGAAGAAGAGCAGTTCCACTAATAAATCGGGCCTGAGGAGGTCAAAGGCTGGCGTTCCCTGAGGGGGACGGCCAGCCTTTTTTCATGTGGGTGACTGCGGTTAAAATTGGCCATCACAAACGCGGAGCATTCCGCGTTTTTTAATTACCTATCCCCTTCATTGCCATGGTTCAAATCACGCTTCCCGATGGTTCTCAACGCAACTACGACGCCGCGGTCACCGTGGCTGAGGTGGCCGCGTCCATCGGCACCGGTCTGGCCAAGGCGGCGCTGGCCGGCAAGGTGAACGGGCAGGTGGTCGACACCAGCTTTGTGATCGACCAGGACAGCAGCCTGGCCATCATCACAGCCAAGGACG
>JAQSDS010000140.1 GCA_029946045.1 Rhodoferax sp. | reverse complement strand
CAGCAGCCACAGTGGTCAACCCGTAGGAGCAGCGTCATGTCATTCAATCTGTTTTATACCGGCCGCAGTGGCCTGAACGTCGCACAGTCAGCGCTGGTGACCACCGCCCACAATACGGCGAATGTCAACACCGAAGGCTACAGCCGCCAGTCAGCACAGATTTCGTCAAGCACCGGCAACTACATTGGGGGCATTGGCTTTTTTGGCAATGGCGCCCAGGCCACCGACGTGACCCGCAGTTATGACCAGTTCCTGACCAGGCAACTCAACCAGGCCCAGTCCAGCAACGAGTCACTGTCCACGCAGTATGCCCAGATCAGCCAGATCGACAACCTGCTGGCCAACCAGACCGCCAGCCTGTCGCCCCTGATGCAGGGCTTGTTCACCAGCGTGCAGGCCGTTGCCAACACCCCGGCTGACCCGGCTGCACGGCAACAATTGCTGGGCTCGGCCGAGGCCATGACCAATCAATTCAGGGCCACCAGCCTTTATTTGAGCGGCCTGAACACGAATGTCAACGAGCAGATCGTGGGCTACGTTGAACAGATCAACACCTACGCCACCCAAATCGCAGACCTGAACCAGCAAATAGCGCTGGTCAGCAACGCCGGTGCGGGTCACGCCCCCAACGATCTGCTGGACCAGCGCGACCTGCTTGTCAGCGACCTGAGCAAGCTGGTCGGCACCAAGGTGGTGGTCCAATCCAATGGCCAGTACAGCGTTTTTGTTGGCAACGGCCAGACCTTGGTGCTGGGCGACAAGGCGGCTTCCCTGAAGGCCATCCAATCTTCCTCGGATCCAAGTCAAAACGCCATTGCCATGATTGGCACCAGCGGCCTCACCATGGAATTGCAAGACAGCGTGCTGTCGGGCGGGGCTCTGGGTGGCCTGCTGCAATTTCGCAACGAAACCTTGAGCAACGCCCAGAATTCCCTGGGCCGGATTGCGATTGCCTTGTCTGACACCTTCAATGCCCAACAGCGTCTGGGGGTCGACCTGAATGGCGCTTTGGGCGCCAATTTTTTCTCTCAGTCCATACCCGAGACGATTGCCAATGACAACAACAAGGGTGATCTGACCCTGACCGCCAAGTTTGCCGACGTGGGCGACCTGAGCACCAGTGACTACAAGCTGCAGGTCGAGGCCGACGGCACTTTTTCGCTGACCCGCTTATCCGATAAGCGTAATATTGCGCTGCCCGCCGGCTTCCCATCCGCCACAACAGGCAGCGTGAGCTTCGATGGCTTGACGCTTTCATTTGACGCAGGCTCGGTGCAGCCGGGCGACAGCTTCCTGATCCAGCCTACCCGCGCGGGTGCGCGGGACCTGGCTGTACTGATCACCGAGCCTGGCAAGATTGCAGCTGCTTCGGCCATCGTGGTGGACAACACTTTCGGTAACAAGGGCAGTGGCAAAATCAGCGGCGGCAGCATTGATGCCAGCTATGCGCCCTTAAGCGCTGACGTGACCCTAACCTATGACAGCGCCAGCAACACCCTGTCCGGTTTTCCAGACGGGTCCACGGTACCCTACGTTTCAGGGGAAGAGATGCAATTCAACGGCATCACATTCACCCTCAGCGGTGCCCCGGTCCACGGTGACAGCTTCACCATTGCCCACAACACCAGCGGCGTCTCAGATGGCCGCAACGCGCTGTTGCTGGCGGGGCTGCAAAACCAGAAAACCATTGGCGGCAAGGCGGCCAGTTTCAATGCGGCCTACGCCCAGCTGGTCAGCACCATCGGCAACAAGACCCGGCAAATCGAGATTTCGAACACGGCCCAGAGCAGCCTGACCGTCCAAATTCGGGCGGTCCAGCAGTCGATCTCGGGGGTCAACCAGGACGAAGAAACCGCCAACCTGCTGATGTACCAGCAGATGTACCAGGCCAATGCCAAGGTGATCCAGACCGCATCGACGCTGTTCGACGCGATTTTGGGCATCTCCCGTTAAGCCACACCGAGGAGTCCGCCATGCGAATCAGTACCGCCGCTTTTTACGAACAAAGCCAGAAGTCCATGGGTTTACAGCAAACCAACCTGTTGCGCGTGCAGCAGCAGATGGGGGCCATGACCAAAATTTTGTCGCCCTCTGACGACCCTATCAGCGCCACCCGTGCGCTCGGCGTGTCGCAATCACTGGCGCTCAACACCCAGTATGCGGCCAGCCGCAGCATGGCGATCCAGTCGCTGTCGCTGGAGGAAAGCGCATTGCAAAGCGTCACCACGGTGCTGCAGGACATCAAGGTGCTGGTGATCCAGGCCGGCAATGGCAGCCTCACCGATGCCGACCGTGCCAGCATTGCGAGCGCGATCGAAAGCAGCATGAACCAGTTGCAGGGCTTGGCCAACACCGACGATGGCAACGGGCAATATTTGTTTGCCGGCTTCAAGAGCAGCAACCCGCCCTTTGTGAGGCAGCCCGATGGCTTGATGATGTATGCCGGCGACCAGGGGCAACGGCTGATGCAGGTCGATGTCTCACGCCAGATGGCTACCACTGACGACGGTCGCAGCATTTTCCAGACCGTTCAAAGCGGTGCGGGCTACATCACGCGGGCCGACACGGCCAACCAGGGCACCGGCATCTTCAGCACCACGGCGGTGATCGACCCGACCAACTCCAATTTCGACAAGGACTTCAGCCTGCGTTTTACCAGCGCAAACACTTATGAAGTCAACACCGTGCCGGCGGGAACCACGCCGCTTGCCACCGGCAACTACTCGGAAGGCAGCCCCATCGCCTTCGGCGGTGTTCAGCTGAGCATCAGCGGCACGCCTGCCAATGGTGACGCCTTCAGGGTGGAGACAGCTAAAAACGCCGGCACCGATGTGTTTGCGGCCCTCGGCGATGTCATCAAGGCCATCCGTACCCCTATCGACGCGGCAGCCGGGAAAGACCGCGCGCAACTGCTCAACGCGCTCAGCACGGCCAACCGAAAAATGACCAATGCCCACGACAACGTGTTGACGGTTCGTGCTTCCATCGGTTCCCGACTGCAGGAGCTTGACACGCTCAACACCACAGGCAGCAACCGGGTGCTGCTCGACAAGAGTCACCTGTCAGAACTGCAAGACCTGGACTATGCCAGCGCTATTGCCGAGTTCTACCAGCGCCAGACTGCGCTTGAAGCCACGCAAAAAGTCTTCGTGAAAATCCAGGGCTTGTCTCTTTTCAACTACCTGTAGCGGGTGCCTTAGCGGCGAAGACCCTGTAAAAACGCTGGAACCAGGTCCAGGCTGGCCGCAAATCGCGGCATCAAAAACGGGCCGATGTATTGCATCAGATAGAGCAGCATGCCCAGGCCAGCCAGCAGCGTGATCGGGAACCCGACTGAAAAAATACTGAACTGCGGTGACACCCGGTTCAGTATGCCCATGGCAAGGTTCAGGCTCAGCAGGCTCGCAATCAGCGGCAGCGCCAACATCAAGCCATCGGTCACCACCTGGCCACCGGCCACCGCAAGAAGCGCCCAACCGCCACGCGCCAGCGGCGCATCCGAAATGGGCAGGGTCTGAAAACTTTCTGCCAGCGTCTTGATCATCAACAAATGCATGTCGCTTGCAAGAAAAATAAGCACTGCAATCACGTTGAGCAGGCGTGCCAGCACCATGGTGTTACCGCCGCTGGTGGGGTCAAAAAATGTGGCAAAAGACAAACCCATTTGCAATCCGACGTATTCACCCGTGGCCTGCACCGCAGCAAACACCAGGCGCATGGAAAAGCCCATGGCCGCGCCAATCAGAATTTGCTGCACCAGAATCCAAACGCCAGCGGGCGACATCATCGGCACCACGGGCACCGGTGCCAGGGTTGGGGTGATGACCATCGCCAACAGCAGGGCCAGCAGCAGCTTGACCGTGCGCGGCACCACGGCCTCGCTCAAAACGGGCGCGGTGCCAATGAATGACAACATGCGCACAAAGGGCCAGAGAAAAGTCACCACCCATAGGCTCAACTGCTCCGAGTTGACCGACAGGATGGGCGGCATCAGGACACCAGTTGCGGGATCGACTGAAACAAAGTGCGCATGTAGTCAAGCACGGTCTCCAGCATCCAGGGGCCCGCGATCACCAGCGTGGCAAACACCGCCAGCAACTTGGGGATGAACGACAGAGTCATTTCGTTGATTTGGGTGGCCGCCTGAAACAGGCTGATGACGAGACCTGTGATCAGCGCCACCAGCAGCAGGGGCGCGGCCAGCAAAATGGTCAGGCGCATGGCCTGGTAGCCAAGCGTCATCACTGTTTCGGGTGTCATAAAGTATTCCTTTTGCGGAAGTCGCACTTGCGCAGGCATCAGGTGTAAAAACTTTGCGACAGTGCCCCAACCAGCAGCTGCCAGCCATCCACCAGCACAAACAACATCAGCTTGAACGGCAGCGAGATGGTGGCCGGCGGCACCATCATCATGCCCATGGACATCAGCACGCTGGCCACCACCAGGTCGACAATCAGGAACGGAATGAAAATCGTGAAACCGATCTGGAACGCGGTCTTGAGCTCACTGATGACGAATGCGGGCAGCAAGATCCGCAGGCTAACCTGCTCTGGCCCCTCCATAGGAGGCACATGGGCCAGCTTGGCGAACAGTGCCAGGTCGGCCTCCCGGGTTTGCTTGAGCATGAACTCCTTGAACGGGGCGACACCGCGATTCAGCGCCTGCTCGGCAGTGATCCGGTTTTCCGAAAAAGGTTTGTAGGCCTCGGCATGCACGCGATCGAAGACCGGCGACATCACAAAAAAAGTCAAAAACAAAGACAGTCCGACCAGAATCTGGTTGGGCGGAGACGAAGGCGTGCCAATGGCGGTGCGCAGCAAACCCAGAACAATAAGAATGCGGGTGAAGCTGGTCATCGACAACAGCAGCGCAGGCAGGAAGGTCAGCGAGGTCAGCAACACCAGCGTCTGCACGCTGAGCGACCAGGTCAGGCTTCCGCCCGGCCCCGGTGAACTGGTTACGCCTGGCAAACCCTGGGTCATCGCCAGAGCGGGCAATAACAACAGCGGCAGCGCCAACCAGGGTCGCGAGGCACGGGCGCGCCATTGGCTACGGTGGGCAGCCATCAGTCGGTCTTTCCACGGATGCCCATACGTTGCAGGGAGTCGCGCAGGTTCCGGGAAAAAACACCCTCAGTCAGTGCGCCCGGGCCAAGCTGCGCGCTGGCCGGAACGGTCAGCTTTTCGGCCGCCATGGTGTGCAGGGCGTTGACCTGACCGGCTGCCACGCCCAGCACCAGCCACGAATTGCCGACTTCGACCACTACGACACGCTCACGCTGCC
>JAQSDS010000139.1 GCA_029946045.1 Rhodoferax sp. | reverse complement strand
ACTGCATCGGTGTAGGTCACAGCGCGCCAGCTATTTCCCTCGAGTTGGGCGATGACACCACCAGCGCCCACCCCAAACGGCTTTCCTTCATGCATGAACAGCCGGTTGAGCGAGGCACCCGTGGTGTTGGGCTGCTTACGCCATGTCTTACCACCGTCTGTGGTGGTCAGCATCTGGCCGGCAACGCCGGCTACCCAGCCTTCAGTACGCGAGGCGAACAGAGCGGCGTAGGGGTAGAAATCGCCGGGCATCTTCGGACCTTTTTTCCAAGTCACACCACCGTCATCACTCGTCACCGACAAGCCAAATTCGCCCAAGGCGATTGCGTTTCTCTCATCGAGAAACTGGATTGCCGTGATCTGCGTGTCTTCCCCCAGTTCGGTGGTCTTCCAGGTCGCGCCATGATCAGCGCTACCCGCGATGACGGAATTCACTCCAACGACCCACCAGCCACCCTGCTTATCGCAAGTCACAGCCAATGGTGTGCGCGGCATTGCCAGCGAAACCGAGTTCCATTTCTTGCCCTCGGCATCTGCTGACCAAACCTTGTGGTAATGATCGATAGCGACAAAGCCCTGATCGCCGCATACGGTCACGTCGACAAGGGAAGTATTGCCCAATGGAATCCGTTTCCAGCTCTTGCCCTGGTCTTCCGAGGTCAGAATGACGCCGCTTTGAGTACCGACGACAACAACCTTGCCATTGCTGGCAATCGCTTGGCTGATGTCGTAACGATGCACCGGGCGTTCACGCTCGGCCGCAATCCCTGACATATCCGGGCCTTGCGAGCAAGCAGAGAGCAAACCGCAAGCGATGGCGCTGCAAATTGGCATCCGCGAAAAAAATTTTCCCAAGAACATAAGCTCCTCTAGTTGTCCGCGCAAAGAGAATTCCTCTTGCTTTAGTTGTGGCGTGCTCACTTCTGCCGGTGGTATTGACGAAACACGCCCAGCTTCCCTAATGGAGGCTGCAGCAGGTCTGCCAAGTGCTACGCAAGGTTCTTGCCAAAATCGATGCGCATATCAATAATCTCGAGAATTTAAGGGATAACCCTAAAAAAATTGTCAGATTTTTTGAAAGATGCTTAGTTAAAACCAAGTCGGGTAGTAGTTACCCTTAGGCGATTCAATAGCCGGTCTCAAGAAAAATTGTTCATTTGATAGACATTCCAAGGTCAGAATTCGCCAAATGATCAAATTCGTTTCCAAATCCGAGGATTGGATCATTCATTGAACCTCGAAGCCGACAAATTGGTCGAGCTGGTAATCCTCCCCGTTAAACCCAAGGTGTGAGAAGTAGAATGCTCTCAAAAAGAAGTTCTTTATGAAGAAATCGAGATTTACCGACAGCCAGATCATGGAAGCGCTCAAACGCGTTGAGTCTGGCGTATCCGTTCCAGAGCTGTGCCGCTGTGCCGAAACGTGAGGATCAGCACTGCCACGCTTTACAAATGACGGGCCAAATACGGAGGCATGGACACTTCGATGATGGTGCGCATGAAGGAACCCGAAAAAGAGAACCGCCGCCTCAAGAAACTCTACGAATCCTGGTCGATGGAATTCATGCACGACCAACTGGAAGACGGCTGCGGCTTTCGGCTATTGAATGTTATTGATGATTTCAACCGCGACGCGCTTGGCATTGAAGTGGGCTTTTCGCTGCCCTCAGAACGCGTGATCCGGGCACTCACCCAAATCATTGGCTGGCGGGGCTAGCCCTAGGCGATACGCAGCAACAACAGTCCGGAACACATCAGCACCGCGATTCAAGAATGGGCCTGGTCCTGCAATCACGACCGCCCTCACATGGCCCTGGATGAGATGACCCCAAAACAGCGGCTACTCAAAACGGCAAGCTAAAAGCGCTCGATCATGTTTTGTCCTGCTCCTGCTCCGCCTCGAAAAGCATGGTAGCAACCGAGATCAGACCTTCTTTCTGGGCAGCTGCGGAAATTTCTTCGGGTGGAGCATGACGTGCAGTGGCTGCCGCAGTCCTGCTGTCAGTGGGCAAAGTGCCGCTGAACAACTCAAGAACTTGCTTGATGATGTCCATGAATGTCGCCTGTTGTTAGGAAATAAGTGCAACAAAAGTACGCCACATCGGCACCCGGTCCACAAGACGAGACTGGCCGACGCACTGCCACCAGCCGACCCTTCGGTGGCGCGCTTCAATCAAAAGAGCATGTCTGCAATAAACAAACCGCTCGCGACCGACACGGCCGTAGCCACCAGACCCGGGATCATGAACGAGTGGTTCAGCACGTAGCGACCGATTTTTGTCGTGCCTGACAGGTCAAAGTTGATGGCGGCAATCAGCGAGCCGTAGGTCGGGATAAAGAAATAGCCGTTGACCGCCGGAAACATACCGATCAGAAACTGGGGCGGAATCCCCAGGACAACACCCAGCGGCATGAGCGCCCGGGTGGTGGCTGCCTGGCTGTAGAGCAACACCGACGCAAGGAACAAACCGAAGGCAAATGTCCACGGCGCCACTTTCGCCCATTCACCAATGGCGGGAATGATCAGATCCTTGTTGGCCGAGATGAAACTGTCACCCAACCAGGCCAGACCGAAGATGCCGATGACGGCAACCACACCGGCACGCAGCGTGGCGGTTTTTGGCACCTCGTCGACGGGCACCTTGGTGACCAACAACATGATGGCAGCGATCGACATCATGATGATTTCAATGACGATGGGCATGGACAGCGGGGCTTTTGCGCCGGGGAGTTGCCGCAACGCCGGGAAGAATCCGAACAGCACGACCAAGGCCACGCCGCTCAGAAAAACGAAAGCAGCGAGTTTCGCAGCAGGCTTGAGTGGTGGGCGTTCAGAGGCTGATTGCGGTGCGGGAATCTCACCCGCTGCAAGACGCGCCTGGTAGACCTTGTCGTCTTTCAGGTCCTTGCCGATGAACATGGAAACAATGGCTGCGGCGATAACACCAATCAGCGTGGCGGGGACGCAGATCAGCAAGATCTCACGCAGTCCCCATTCGGTCATGCCTTTTTCAGCAAACAGCCCGATCATGGCCGCGGTAGCGGCTGCCACCGGGCTGGCGGTGATCGCCTGTTGCGAGGCAATGGTGGCCACGGCCATGGGCCGTTCCGGGCGAATGCCGCTGCGGTGTGCGGTTTCATAAATCACCGGCAGCAGGGGGTAAACGATGTGCCCGGTGCCGGCGAGGAAGGTGAAGGTCCAGGTGGTCAGCGGGGCCACGATCGTCACGTATTTTGGATTGGCGCGAATGATGCGCTCGGCGATCCCCACCAAAAAGTCAATGCCACCGGCCGCCTCCATGACCGAAGCGGCCATGATCACCGCCAGGATGATCAGCATGACATCGATGGGCGGGGACGTCGGGGCGATGCCGAAGGCACCGATCAGCACCATCAAGCCGACCGCACCCCAGAGACCCAGGCCGATGCCGGAAGACCGCGCGCCCATCCAGATGGCGGCGAGCACGACCATGAATTGCAAAACAATCGATAGCGTCATTTTCTTTACCTCTTTCTTTTAGGGCGGGCGTGAACCCGCCTACGACATGATCATTGCGCGAATTTCGGGCTGATCAAGTTTTCGAACGAGAACACCTCGTCCCAGTGTTGCTGGCTCATCAGCTCGCGCTCATGGACGACGATGTCGTGCAGCGACTTGCCGGTTTCAAAGCCCTCACGGGCAATCTCTGCACAAAGCTTGTAGCCCAGCGACGGTTTGAGCACGGTGATGATGCCCAGCGAGTTCAGCACCATGTCGCGCGTGTGTTCCGCGTTGGCCGTGATGCCCTGAATGCAATTGACGTTCAGGCTGTTGACAGCGTTCTCCATGGTGGCAATGGACGTGAACAGGGCGTAGGTAATGACCGGTTCCATCACGTTGAGCTGCAGTTGCCCGGCCGAGGCGGCCAGCGTGACGGTCAGGTCCAGGCCAATGACCAGGAAGCTGGTCTGGTTGACCACTTCCGGGATCACCGGATTCACCTTGCCCGGCATGATGGAGCTGCCGGGCTGCATCTGGGGCAGGTGAATCTCGTTGAAGCCACAGCGTGGCCCCGAGGCCAGCAGGCGGATGTCATTGCAGATTTTGGTGAGCTTGGAGGAGGTGCGTTTGAGGACACCGGACAACAGCACATAGGCACCGGTGTCGGAAGTGGCCTCGATCAGGTCACCGGCAAGTATGAATTCGGCACCGGTCAGCTCAGACAGGTATTTGGTCGCCAGTTCCGGGTAGCCAGGGGCTGCCGTGACCATGGTACCAATGGCGGTGGCACCCAGATTGATCTCATGCAGGAACTGGCGAACCTCGGCGATGCGCTGCACTTCCTCGCCCATGGTGGTGCCCCAGCCGTGGAATTCCTGTCCCAGCGACATCGGCACGGCATCTTGCAGATGCGTGCGGCCCATCTTCAAAACCTTCTCGAACTCTTTGCCTTTGACGAAGAAAGCACTTTGCAACCGACGCAGCGCGTCCATATAACTCTCAAGCCGCATGATCAGCGCCAGCCGGAAGGCGGTGGGATAGACGTCGTTGGTGGATTGCCCAAAATTCACATGGTCGTTGGGATTGACGAACTGGTACTCGCCTTTCTTGTGGCCCAGCTGCTCCAGCGCCAAATTGGCGATGACCTCGTTGGCGTTCATGTTGGTGGAGGTGCCCGCACCGCCCTGGATGAAGTCAGTGACAAACTGATCGGCCATTTCACCGGCAATCAAGCGGTCGCACGCGGCGGCGATGGCATTGGCAATTGGGGCGTCAAGTACACCCAGATCCCGATTGGCCAAGGCGGCTGCCTTTTTGACGTAACCAAACGCTTTGACGAAGTAGGGTTCCGTTGACATCGGGATGCCCGTGATGTGAAAGTTCTCTTTACCCCGCAAAGTCTGCACACCGTAATACGCCGTGTCGGGCAGCTGCTTTTCGCCAAGAAAGTCTTTTTCAATTCGGTAGCTCATCTGATTCTCCAAAGTGGGTTGAATGATCTGGAATGAGCAAAATTCTAGGTAGATACCCTAGGTAAAAGCAGTCCGACGAGGGCGATCTATGGCTTTATGCAAAAAACGCATGTCCGTGCCGGTGCACTGGGTGGCTACTTCAGTAGCGCTTGGCTGACTCTGCTGGACCCACAGGGAGTCGCACGCGCTTGCCACAGCAAGTCACCAAGTCATCCCGCCTATTGGACTTGGGTTCGCTGAAACAGCGGCAGCACCTTGGGCAAATTGGCCTGGATGTCGGCTATGCGGGTGTTGCCTGACGGGTGGGTCGAGAGCCATTGCGGTGGCGCCCCCTTACTGGCAG
>JAQSDS010000138.1 GCA_029946045.1 Rhodoferax sp. | reverse complement strand
TGCGACACTGACCGTGCTGTCACAGACCGTCTTGATCGGGCCATTGGGCATACGAACCTGCGACTTGGTCACAGCAAAGCCGGACTTGGTCAGCTCTTCGGCAATGTCTGCATTGGTCACAGAACCGAACAAACGGCCATCAACACCCGCTTTTTGCGTCAGTTTGCAAGTGGTACCTGCCAACTTTTCACCAATAGCCTGGCAATCGGCCAATTTGGCAGCAGCAGCTTTTTCGAGTTCGGCACGACGTGCTTCAAACTCCTGTTTGGCAGATGCTGTGGCGCGACGTGCACGGCCGGAAGGGATCAGAAAATTACGGGCATAACCGTCCTTGACACGAACGACTTCACCCAGGTTACCAAGGTTCACAACCTTGTCGAGCAGAATGATTTGCATGTGGTGGTCCTTAGATCTTGTGCTGGTCGCTGTAAGGCAGCATCGCCAAAAAGCGTGCGCGCTTGATAGCCGTGTTGAGCTGGCGCTGGAAAATGGCGCGCGTACCGGTCAAACGAGCCGGAATGATCTTGCCATTCTCTGCAATGAAATCACGCAAGGTGTCGATGTCTTTGTAGTCAATCTCTTCAACACCCGTCACCGTGAAGCGGCAGAAGCGCTTGCGCTTGAACAGCAGATTTTGTGCGGGGCGCTTAGGGCGCTTGTCTTTGTTATTGAAACGTTTTGGTCCGGCCATGATGGACTCCTTAAATTTTTAAAAAACTTTAACTTTGAGCAAATTCTTGAACATGAAACACCAGTTGCTTTGTGCCACGAGGGGAAGCCAAAAAGCCCGTGAAGAGCCAACTGCTTCCAATTTCCTGTTGGGCCAATCGCTCAGCGACGGATCCAAATGACACGGATTTCAACAGCGCCTTGACTTGTCTTACCTGACTGGCTTCAACCGTTTCAGAGGCATGCTCCAACAAACAATTTAAAGCCGGCACACCAGAAGGCGTATAACGCATGGTGCTGGATTCGACAATTTGCGCCGTCACCACAAATTGATTAACGGCAACATTGGCACTCGGTGTTGTCACTCAGGAAATTTAAGCCTGGTATTCGGCTTGTTGCGTTTTGCGAGCGTCTTCACGCTCAACGGTTTTCATCATGGAAGATGGGCCGGTTTCGGCTTTTTTCTTCAGCACGGTCAAATGTCGCAACACGGCATCATTGAACTTGAAAGCGTGCTCAAGTTCGGCCATCACCGCTTGGTCTGCTTCAATATTGACGCACAGGTAGTGGGCTTTGGCCAATTTGTTGATCAGATAGACCAACTGACGACGACCCCAGTCCTCGACACGGTGCACTTTGCCACCGCCGGCAACAATCATGCCTTTGTAACGCTCCAGCATGGCTGGAACTTGTTCGCTCTGATCCGGATGGATCATGAGGATAATTTCATAATGACGCATTGAAACTCCTTCTGGATAAACCTCTTGCGAGGCAAAAAACCGCCCTCAGCGTCTAATTGAGGTGCGGTAAGGTAACTGGCGATTATAGCGGCTAATCCATAGCGCCCGGTCAGTTTGTAGATGCAGCAAAGCCCCGGGTCAGCCAGCTCATGAGTACAGTCACTAACAGGCCAGCAGCCACACCAAAGACGCCAGCGGCGACCGGATCGATTTCAAACCAGAGGCCTGAGCCTTGCAAGGACAGCAGCGTTCTGACCACCGCCAGATTGATCACCATGTAATAAAGCGTTGTCAACAAGCCGGTCAACATGCCAGCGACGGCCGCGAACCTGGTCACACCGCGCCAAAAAATACCCAGGATCATGACGGGAACAAAGGCTGAACCAGCCAGGGAAAAAGAAGCTGAAACCAGAAACAGAATATCTGCCGGGCGCTGAGCCGCCACATACGCTGCGACCAAGGCCACCAGCAAAAGCGCAAACTTGGACATCATCACGCGCCGCACCGCACCGGCACGGTCGGTGTTTTGCCAATAGAACAAGTCATGGGCCAGCGCATTACCGATGGTGAGTAACAAGCCATCGGCCGTGGACAAGGCCGCAGCCAGGCCGCCAGCCGCCACCAAACCTGACACCACATAAGGTAGGCCACCCAATTCTGGCGTCGCCAACATAACAATATCCGGACCCAGTTGCAGTTCGGCAAACTGAAGGATGCTGTCGCCATTGATATCACTCACCGAAATCAGGGCGGGATCCAACTTGGCCCATTGTGCAATCCAGACCGGCAAGGCATCAAAGCGCATGCCCACCAGTTGGCTCATGACCTCATACTTCACAAGCACAGCCAAAGCAGGCGCCGAGAGGTACAACAGCGCAATAAAAAAAAGGGACCAGGTGACAGAATTTCGGGCCTCAGCCACGGTGCGCGTCGTGTAAAAGCGCGTCAATAAATGGGGCAAGCCGGCCGTGCCAATCATGAGACAAAACATCAGGGCGAGAAAATTGCGCCTGGACACATCGAACGTCGCTCGCTCTTCAGATGTGCCATCTGGGTTACCGGCGAAAGGCTGGGTATGTACAGGCATACCAGCCAAAGGTTGGGCACGGACCAGATTTTCCCGCTTGGCCTGAGTCCAGCGTTCACGGGCGGTGGCCTCATCGCGCGGCAAGGCGGCCAATTCGCGCCGGGCCGCCACAATGACAGACTCGTCAGCGTTCGCGGACATCAAACTTTGTATGATTTCCTTTTGCGTTATTTTTTCATGCTCCAGAGATTCGGGTAATTCGGCAAGTTTGCGTTCATAGTCGCGCGCACGGCGCAAGTATTCGTGAATGACCTGCTGCTCTTCGGGCGAGTTCATCAAATGATGCTCGAGCTCTGCGATCTTTGGCAATTGTTGACCATAGACCACAGCTGCCACCGGATTGCCCAACTGTTTATAAGCAAGCCAGGAAACAGGAATCAAAAACGCCAGAATGACCACCACGTACTGCGTGACTTGCGTCCAGGTGACCGCTCGCATGCCCCCTAAAAATGAGCACACCAGCACCCCCCCCAATCCCAGCAGGATGCCAATCTCGAATTGAACCCCAGTCAGGCGCGAGGTAATCAGACCGACGCCATAAATTTGTGCGACCACATAAATAAAAGAACACAACACCGCCGACCAGGCCGCAATGATACGCGGCCAGCGTCCGCCAAAGCGATGGGCAAAATACTCTGGCAGCGTGTACAGATTCATCTGCCTGAGGTAAGGTGCAACGAATAGCGCCACCAGGCAAAAGCCACCGGTCCAGCCCAGCACGTACACCAGACCACCCGGATTCGTGCCCGAACCCGAAAATCCCTGCAGGTAGAGCCCACCTGCCATGCTGATGAAAGAAGCCGCACTCATCCAGTCGGCAGCCACAGCCATGCCGTTGTAGATGGCGGGAATGCGTCGGCCGGCCACGTAATACTCCGAGGCGTTGGAAGTGCGCCCGTAAATACCGATCAATGCGTACAAAAAAACGGTGGCAAAAAGAAATATGGCACCAACCCAGATTTTCCGTAGACCACCCTGCTCTGCCAAGGCCAGGGCCAAAATGAACATGATGAGCAAAACCACGAAAGTGGCAAATCGGCGATGGATGCGGCGGTTGTAGCGCTGAATGTCAGGCGTTATTGCGACAGCCAAGCCTTCCTGTCGGTTGGCGACCCAGGCAAAAACAGCCACGACGCCGATAAATATGATGACGCTGCCCTGCGCTGCAAACCAGTAGGAAACTGGCCATCCAGCCACAACCCGGGTCAGGTCGTGCGCAAAAAAAACAAGGCCAAAGGACGCTGCAAACCAGACCAGCAACAACCAGCCGTGCAAAGCCATCAGCTTTGCGACAGGCGGGCTGTTGGCCGGGGGCACGGCAGCATCAACCATCAGTAGACGCCAGCATCCTCAGGCGATCGCAACAGAAGCGACTTATTTTTCAAGGGCAAGGTTCTGCCAAGTTGCAACCACGGTATCGGGGTTCAACGAGATCGAAGAGATACCTTGCGCCATCAGCCAACGGGCAAAGTCAGGATGATCGCTGGGACCCTGTCCACAAATACCAATGTACTTGCCTTCTGCCAGACAGGCTTCGATGGCCTGACGGATCAGGGTCGTGACCGCAGGGTCACGCTCGTCGAAATCCTTGGCCAGCACTTCCAGTCCGGAGTCGCGATCCAGGCCCAACGTCAATTGCGTCAAATCATTGGAACCAATCGAGAAACCGTCAAAATACTGCAGAAAGTCCTTGGCCAAAATGGCATTGCTCGGGATTTCGCACATCATGATCAGCTTCAGGCCATCGACCCCGCTCCTGAGCCCTTTCTGAGCCAGCAACTCGGTCACTTTCTTAGCCTGACCGAGTGTGCGCACAAATGGCACCATCACCTGCACATTGGTTAAACCCATGTCGTTGCGCACGCGCTTGAGGGCTTCGCACTCCATGGCGAAAGCCTCACCAAACTCCTCACTGATGTAGCGTGCGGCACCGCGGAAACCCAGCATCGGATTTTCTTCTTCTGGTTCGTAACGGCTGCCACCAATGAGCTTGCGGTACTCGTTGCTCTTGAAGTCCGACAGTCGAACAATGACCGGTTTGGGCCAAAACGCGGCCGCAATGGTAGCCACCCCTTCTGCCACCCGGTCAACATAAAAAGCGCGTGGAGAAGCATGGCCCCGTGCCACCGACTCCACCGCTTTTTTCAAGTCCGAATCAATGTTGGGGTAGTCCAAAATTGCCTTGGGGTGCACACCAATGTTGTTGTTGATGATGAACTCCAGACGCGCCAGACCCACGCCGGCATTGGGCAACTGGCAGAAATCAAAGGCCAGTTGGGGATTGCCCACGTTCATCATGATCTTGACATCAATCTCGGGCATCTGACCCCGCTGCACTTCGGTTACTTCGGTTTCCAGCAAGCCGTCATAAATGAAACCAGTGTCCCCTTCAGCACAACTGACCGTGACTAGCATGCCGTCCTTGAGCACCTGGTCGGCGTGACCACAACCCACCACGGCTGGAATACCCAACTCACGCGCAATGATGGCTGCGTGACAGGTCCGCCCGCCACGGTTGGTGACAATGGCTGAAGCACGCTTCATCACCGGTTCCCAGTTGGGGTCGGTCATGTCGGTGACCAGAACGTCCCCGGGTTGTACCCGATCCATCTCGCTGAGGTTGTGCACCACCCTCACCGGGCCAGTGCCAATTTTTTGACCAATGGCGCGTCCTTCGACCAGCACAGGGCCTTTGCCTTTGAGTTTGTAGCGGTGTTCGACCTTGCCTGCAGCCTGGCTTTTGACCGTTTCAGGCCGCGCCTGCAAAATGTACAACTCGCCGTCAATGCCGTCCTTGCCC
>JAQSDS010000137.1 GCA_029946045.1 Rhodoferax sp. | reverse complement strand
AAGCGACGTGCTCTGACCCCAACTCATTTGAGACTTTGCGGGTCAGACCACTCGCAAAGCGACGTGCTCTGACCCCAACTGATTAAGTTGACCAGATGCGCGGCAGGGTAGCGGGCAACTGCCAGAAATGTTGCCGCCACGCCTGCCACACCTGTCGCAGCAGGTCGGACGCGGGTTCCACCAGCGGTGCCAGCACGCGCAGCACCATCACCTGTTCGTTCGGACAAGTCACCCCGGCCGTGTGTTGCAGGGTGTGGCTGGTGATGACCTGGCGCGCCAGCTCCAGGCCGGCCTCGCGGCGGCCCCGTGCCATTTTGCTGCCACTGACAAAAAACAGCGAGGCCATGCAGCGCTGTCCGGCCAAGCCCAGCGGGCCGTGCATCAGGTGGCTGTCATCGGCCTTCATGAGGCCACGCTCCAGCCAGACCCCGGGAACCTCGATGTGTTGCAAAAACTGGCCGCTATCAAACGGCAAGTTGGCGCTGGGCAGGCCAAAGGCGGTGAGGTCCCAGCCCATGAATTCAGCCTGTGGGTCAAGTGACAAGCTCAGGCGGTTTTCGCCCTGGCAGGCGTTGTAGCAAATAGCTTCCAGCGGCAGCCATTCCAGGCGCGCCTGGTCTTGCAGTGTGATACGGGTTTGTTGCACGGCCAGCTCACCCGCCGAGCGGTAAAAGCGTGTGGCGCCCGGGGTGGTGATCAGGCCATGCGCGTTGCCGCTGGCCGTGACCGAGATGTCAAGCGTGTCGCCCCCAACCAGACCCCCGGGCGGATGCACCAGCACGTTGTGGCAGATGGCATCCCCCTCGGGGTACAGGCTTTGCAACACCCGCAGCGGCCCCGTGTGCTGGTGGCGCGCCACCGTGCGGGTGGATTCGACCCGGTAGTCAATGTCAAGTTTGGCGTGCCAGGTCATGCCCCTGAGCGTATCTCAAAACCTGTGGCGAACGCCCATGCCAAAGCTGTTTCCGCTCTGAAAGCTGGTGATCTTGTCATTCATCAGCATGGCATAGACATCGGTACGCTTGGACAGGGTGTAGTCGTAGCCCAAGGTGGCGGTGGTGCGGCTTGTATTGGCCACATCATTCGTGGTGTGAGCAACAGCGGCAAGCAATTTCCCACCACCCACGGGGGCAGAAATACCCAGCGAGGTGGTTTGCTTGTCGATGGTGCTGGCGGAATTGCTGGATTTGCCAGCGGTGGCAAACAGTTTCACCACGCTGGCGTCATAGGTGCCGCCGAGCATCCAGGCCCTTTGTGTTCCAGAGGCCAGGACTGCGTTGGGCGGGAAGGGGTTGTTTATTTCGTCGCGTTCCCAGTAGGCCGTCAGACTCAGAGGGCCAGCGCTGTAAAACAGGTTGAGCCCCACGTTGTGTGCACTCTCGTTAGCGCCTGTTCCTTGTTCGCCCAACTGGTAGTGCAGGTTGCCTTTCAGGCCAGAAAAGGTGGGAGAACTGTAAGTAATCTGGTTTGACCAACCCGTGTCTGCAGGGACCGTACCGGTCCAGCGATAGGCACCAAACGTTCCGACAGGGACACTGGAATGCAAGACCAGTGGCGAGAAAGTGTAGGAGTCGCCCATCGGGTTAAACATGACGGTGGGCAAGAAATTGGGCGCCTTGCTGCGGCCAAGCGTGAGGGTGCCTAGCGTGTTGGACAGGCTCACGTTGGCATCGCGTGAGAATTGCTGCTCACCAAAACGGCCTGTTGCGCCAGTGTCCATTTGAAAGAAGGACGTCAACACAAAGCTGGCTGTGAGCCCGCCGCCCAGGTCTTCCGAGCCCGACATGCCCCACCAGGAGGTGGTCATGCCACCGCTGTTGACGACGTTTTTGCTGACCGCGTCGCCAGCCATGCGCATGGAGCCGACGTAGACGTCGGCAAGCCCGCTTAATTGGACGCTGCTTTGCGCATGTGCGCCGATAACGAAAGCGCTCAGGCCGGTAGCAAGAATCAGTGATTTTTTCATGTCATGGGTCCAATAAAGTTGATGTGAAATCTGTGTGCAGCAAATACCGTGCCGATGCTTTGCTCAATGGCCTTGCGAGCCGCGATGGGCCCAGCCGGTGGTGTGTTTTTCGATCGCACTGAACAGCTCGTACATCGCCATCGCCATGGCGCCCACCACCAGCAGGCCGGCAAAGGCCAGGCCCATCTGCATGCTCGATCCTGCAGAAATCAGCAGGTAACCAATGCCCTCGTTGGCAGCGGTCATCTCGCTCACCGTGGTACCGACAAAGGCCAGCGTGATGGCCACCTTGAGCGAGCCGTAAAAGTAGGGCATGGAGCGTGGCAGGCCCACTTTCACCAGCACGTCCCAGCGTTTGGCTCCGAGCACGCGCAACACGTCTTCCAGCTCCGGCTCCAGCGTGGCCAGGCCGGTGGCGATGTTGACCATGATCGGAAAGAAGCTGATCAAGAACGCGGTCAATATCGCAGGCCCCACACCAATGCCAAACCACACCACCAGAATGGGCACAAAGGCGGCTTTGGGCAGGGCGTTGAAGGCGGTCATGAGCGGGTACACCGCAGCGTAGGCCAGGCGTGAGCTGCCAATGACAAAACCCAGCAGCACACCCACCACGATGGCCAGACCAAACCCGACCATGGTGACCCAAAAGGTGCGCCAGGCATGGCCGCCAATGGTGTCGCGAAACTCCCAGAACTGCGTCCAGATGCGCCACGGGCTTGGGAACAGGAACTCTGACACATTGAATGCCGAGCACACTATCTGCCACAGCACCAGCACAGCCGTTAGCAGCAGCCACGGCGACCAGATTTCCATTTGTTTTTTATTCATGGCTTTGCCTCAAGGGTGGACCGGTGCAGCAGCTTGGCGCATGGCACCAATGTGGCCGCGCAGCTCATGGACGATATCGCTGAACTCTTTGGTGTAAGTCACTTCCAGGTCACGCGGACGCGGCAGGTCAATCTCGCGTTTGACGACAAAACGGCCCGGGCTTTTGCTCATGACATACACCGTGTCGGCCAGAAACACCGACTCGCGCAGGTCGTGCGTGACCAGAATCACGTTGAACTGTTGCTCGGTCCAGAGGTCGCGCAAAATGCACCAAAGCTCTTCACGGGTGAAGGCGTCCAGTGCACCAAAAGGTTCATCCAGCAGCAGCATCTTGGGCTCATGAATCAAGGCCCGGCAAATGCTGGCACGCTGCTGCATGCCGCCCGAGAGTTGCCAGGGGAATTTGTCTTCGTAGCCGCCCAAACCGACTTTTTTTAGCAGCGCTCTGGCGCGCGCCTCGTATTCCTTGCGTTTGGCCTTGAAGTTGCTGCGGTAGGGTTCGACAATTTCCAGCGGCAGCAAGACGTTGTCCACGGTGGTGCGCCAGGGCAACAAGGACGAGGCCTGGAACGCCATGCCCGAAATCTTGAGCGGCCCGGTCACAGGCTGCTGGTCGATCAGGATCTTGCCCATGGAAGGCATTTTCAGACCGGTGGCCAGCTTCATGAAGGTGGACTTGCCGCAACCTGAAGGCCCGACGATGGCGATGAATTCGCCTTGGCGCACTTTCAGGTCAATGGCTTCCACCGCAAACTGGTTTTCCGCCAGCAGTTCGTCGTTGTAGGCCAGCCAGACATCGGTGAAGTCGACAAACCAGGGCGTCGGATTTGTATGCATTTTTAAATAAAAATTAGCCGCTGACCCCTGTGAAGCAAGCGCCAGTGGCTATGAACAATGGATCGATCAAAGGCTTATTTTTTAGGCAAGACATCCAGCGCGGCCTTGGGCGGCAAAAAGCTGCCGTTCCAGACGGCGTCCGGATTCACCCGGGATTTGGTGTTGAAGGCGTCTGAAACTTGCGACGCCATCAGCGCCAGGCGCGGGCCGTTGACCTGACCAAAGCCTTCGGCGCGGGCGTTCGGGCTGTTGACCGCGGTGTCAATGGCAAGTTGCAGGCGGCGTGTTTCCAGTGGCACGTTCACAATGCCGTCGCGTGCCTTCACATCGGCGATGGCCGCCGCCGGGTTGGCCATGACGTCCTTGGCACCTTTGGCAAAGGCAGCCAGAAACGCCTTGATGGCACCTGGGTTTTCCTTGATCAGTTTGGGCGATGCAATGACCACGTTGCCATACAGCTTGACACCGTATGCGGGGTAGGGCAGCACCACCACCTCATCTGCTTTCACGCCGCGTGCTTCCAGGTTCAGTAGCGACGTAAAAGTGAAGCCGGTGATGGCATCAATGTCGCCACGCGCCAACATGGTTTCGCGCAGCGGTGGGTCCATGGAGGTCCATTGCACGCCCGTGATGGCGTTGGCCTTGGCAAAGATCGGGAATGCCTTGCGGCCGGCGTCGAAAACGGGTGCGCCGAGCTTTTTGCCGCTCAGGTCAGCCGGGGTCTTGATGCCGGATTTCTTCAGGGCCATGACCGAGGCCGGCGTGTCGTTGTAGACCATCATCACCGCCACCGGTTTGCTGGGTGCATCGGGGTTGTTGGCGTGGAACTCCATCAGGGCGGCCAGGTCGGCAAAGCCCATGTCATAGGCGCCAGAGGCGACCCGCGTGACCGTGCCACCCGAGCCGTTGCCCGCGTCGATGCTCACGTCCAGTTTGGCAGCCTTGAAATAACCCTTGGCTTCAGGTGTCAGAAAAAGTGCAGCGGGCCCTTCAAAGCGCCAGTCGAGCTGAAATTTGATGGCTGTGTTTTGTGCCTGGGCCAGGCCCAGAAAGCCTACGGTGGCCAAGCTGGCCGCAGTTTTGAGGAAAAAGCGTTTTGACATGAGAGCTCCAAAAGTGTGGCTAAGTGCATGTCAATTAGCAATAACGGTGCCAGGCGCTGCGCCTCAGGTGCGCACAAATGACAACGCCCTGCGCACTCACGTGGTGCACAGGGCGTTGTTACTTCTGCTCTGCCCCGCTCAGGGGCATGGTGCTTAGCGCAGCGCGCTTACATCGGCTACTGCCAGTGCGGTCATGTTGACGACCCGACGTACCGTGCTGGACGGGTTGAGCACATGCGCGGTGGCCGCGGAACCGAGCAGGATGGGCCCAACCGTCAGGCCGTTGCTGCCGGTCATTTTGAGCACGTTGAACAGGATGTTGGCCGAGTCCAGATTCGGGCAGATCAGGATGTTGGCGGCGCCGCTCAGGGTGTTGTCGAGCAGGGTGGCGTTGCGGATGTCTTCTGACAGGGCAGCGTCGCCCTGCATTTCGCCGTCGCATTCGATGTCAGGACAGGCGGCCTTGAACAGGTCACGGGCCAGACGAATTTTGCGGGCCGAACCCGGGTTGGACGAGCCGTAGTTGGAATGCTATAAAAACGCCACCTTGGGCGCAATACCA
>JAQSDS010000136.1 GCA_029946045.1 Rhodoferax sp. | reverse complement strand
CTGGAACCGCACACTGCAAGACGAACCCAGCCCAGGTGCCGTTCTGTGGGCGCCCGCGCACCAGGCCAAGCTGGCCAACAGTGTGTCAGACAATCTGGCCCGTTTTCTGGCCACCCAGGCGCCCGTTTCAAACACGCTGCCTGTTGTCACGGTGCAAGCCAGTGCCAGGCAGGGCGCTTACGACGCCAACGCCCGGTTGCCCGAACCCACCGCCAGCGACTGGGGTGAAATTGGCCTGCTGCAAACCCCCACGGCGCGCATGGCCCCGGCCGGTGACGCCCGCTTTACCCTGAACCGGGTGTCGCCTTACCTGCGCGGCAACGTCATGCTGCAACCGCTGGACTGGCTGGAGGGTGGCTTCAGGTACACCGATGTGACCAACCGGCTCTATGGCCCCATCATTGCCGGTGAGCAGACTTACAAAGACAAATCAATCGATGTCAAGCTGCGCCTGCTGGAAGAGTCACGCTGGCTGCCGCAACTGGCCCTTGGCTTGCGCGACTTTGGTGGCACCGGGCTGTTTTCTGGTGAATACGTGGTTGCCAACAAACGCTGGGGCAATTGGGACGCCAGCCTGGGCCTGGGCTGGGGCTACCTGGGTAGCCGTGGCAACATCAAAAACCCATTTTCAGCTTTGGGTTCGGCATTTGACACCCGGCCTCTGGCCCAAGTAGGCCAGGGTGGCACGCCAGCCACGCAGTCCTGGTTCCATGGTCCCACCGCCTTGTTTGGCGGTTTGCAATGGCAGTCGCCATCGTCGCCCTGGACGCTCAAGTTTGAGCTGGACGGCAACGACTACCAACATGAGCCGCAGGCCAATAACCAGCCTGTGCGCAGCCCCATCAACCTGGGTGCGGTTTACCGTTATTCGCCCAACATCGACCTTAGCCTGGGCTACGAGCGTGGCAACCAGCTCATGCTGGGACTTACCTTTCATGGCGGTCTGAACCGCCTGTATTCCCCCAAGCTGCTTGACCCCGTGCTGCCCAAGGTGTCGGCCTTGGCAACCAGCCAGTTGCCGCCTGCAGGCGTGGGCCAAAGCGCCAAAAATATCGAGGCCTACACCGGTTGGTCGGTGCGTTCGCTGGCGCACCAGGGCAACGCAACCGTGCTTGAAGCCGAAGCTGACAACGCCTTGCACTTGCAAGAGCGCGTTGAGCGCGCCGTGGCGGTAATGCACCAGGATGCCCCGGCTAGCACCCGGCAATTTGTGATCAAACTGAGCGAACGCGGCTTGCCCATGACTGACGTCACGATCGTCCGGGCCGAATGGCTGGCGCGGCATCTGACGCCTGAGAGTCCCGCCATGGTGCTGCCTGTGCAGCGGGTGTCGCGTGGCGCGCCGGCCAGCGCAGGGCAGGCTGCGCTACGGGTTGAGCAGGCTGCCTTGTCCAAACCCGGCTTCAACCTGGACTGGGGCCCCAGCTACAGCCAGAGTCTGGGCGGCCCCGACGGGTTTTTGTTGTATCAGATTGGCGTCAAGACCAATCTTGAGCACCGATTTACCGACAGCACCTGGTTGACTGGTGCAGCCGATTTGCGCTTGTTGGATAACTACGAAAAATTTATATACGACGCCCCCAGCAACTTGCCAAGGGTGCGCACCTACGCCCGCGAGTACGTGACCACGTCGCGTTTGACCCTACCGCTGCTGCAGTTGACACATGTGCAAGCCCTGGGCAACAACCATTACTTCAGCGCCTATGGTGGCATGCTCGAAACCATGTACGGCGGTATGGGTGCCGAATGGCTTTACCGCCCCTGGCAAAGCCGCTTGGCTTTTGGTGTGGACGCCAACTATGTGCGCCAACGCGACTTCAGGCAAAACTTTTCATTCAGAGACTACAGCGTGGGCACAGGTCACGCGAGCCTGTACTGGGACACCGGCTGGAACGACGTACAGGTCAAGCTCAGCGCCGGGCGCTACCTGGCCGGTGACAGCGGTGCCACGCTCGATGTGAAACGTGTCTTTCAAAACGGCGTGACCATGGGAGCCTGGGCCACCAAAACCAATGTCTCGGCCGAGCAGTTTGGCGAAGGCAGTTTTGACAAAGGCATTTACGCCACCATTCCCTTCGACGTCATGCTGCCCAAGTCGTCAGCCTCCGTTGCCAACATTGTCTGGAACCCGCTCACCCGTGACGGCGGCGCGCGGCTGAACCGCCGCTTTACCCTGTTTGACCTCACCAAACAGCGCGACTGGCGCGCCCTGCAGTGGGCCCCAAGCCGGCCCGAGGCTGCCCGCAGCGCCGTTGATGCCAGCTCTGTGTTGACCGAGCCCCGGCTCAATATTTTCCAAAGCATTGGTCCAGATGGGGGCACACTGGCCGGCCAGGTGGCCCATATTCCTGCGTCCAGCTGGCTGTGGGCGGGCGGGGCGGTACTGGCCGCAAGTTTGCTTGATAAACGGGTGGACAACTGGGCCGTCAATCACCAAACTCCAGCCTGGAACCGAGTCGGCACGCTAGGCAACAAGCTGCCGGTGGTGATGGGCCTGGGCACCGCGCTGTTGTATGCTGGCCTTGCTGGTCCTGACACGGCAAGCACCGCAGAGACAGCGCTCAAGGCTGGCGCCTACACCCTGGGCGCTGGCCTGTTAACCCGTTACGCGGTCGGTCGCGCCCGACCGTACCAAGAACTGGGCAATGCGCAGTTTGACGGCTTCAAGTCGGGGGCGCAGCAGTCGGGCTTTACCTCCAACCATGTGTCGCTGGCGTTTGCCTTGGCTACACCCTTTGCCCAAAAGAACGACATGCCTTGGCTCTATGGGGTAGCCGGCCTGACCGCGCTGGGTCGGATTCAGAGCCGGGACCATTGGCTGTCAGACACGGTCGGCAGCGCCGTCATGGGTTACACCATCGGTACGCTGGTGGGCATGCAGTCAGACAAAAAGGACGGCGCAAATATTGAGTTGACCCCCAATTCGGTCAAGGCGACCTGGTCGTTTAAATAGTCGCCTGTCAGGGGTTTGTGGGGTCGATTGCAGTCGACCCCACAAAAGTTACTTCATAAGAATCACCGTAGTTATCGACGGCCCAGCGCTTTGCCAAACGAATCTTTCAGGGCAGCAATCTTGACGGCGGATTCCTTGTCTTTGGCAGCACCGCGCAGTGCCTGGCGAATGAACACGAAGAGCAGCAAGGCAAAACCAGTTGCCAGCGTGGTGATCATCGCGATCAAGGCCTTTTTGGGTTTGGCTTTGAGCTCCGGGGGCAGCGCCACATCAACCACCTGAATCACTGCGCCTTCACGGCTTTCGTCGATGCGAGCCATTTCGTATTGCTTGGCAAAGAGCTCAAACAAGGTTTCGTGGTACTTGAAGTCCCGGAACTTGGTGATGTAGTCGCTGTCCGCACCCGTGCTTGCCGGTTCTTCTTTTTCGGCCTGGTTGAGCTGTGCGCGCATGGCAGACAGTTCGGTCCGGGCTTGCTTGAAGTCGGGGGCTGATTCGGTCAGGTAGCCACGCATGCTGGCCAGTTTGATTTCCTGGGCTGCAATTGTCGCCTTGAGCTTGGCCAGGCCTTCTACGGCAGCTATGGGGTTCGACTTAAGAACATTGCTGCTGATACCGCTTGCTTTGAGGGCCAGGTCGGCTTTGGTGAGCTTGTCCTTGGTATTGTTGAGTTGCTTCTCAAAAAACATGCGGCGCTGCTGGGCTTCGGTAACGGCCAAGCGGCTAAGCAGTTGGCCCAATTCCTCGACATAGGCGTTGGCGAGTTGGGCGGCAAAGACGGGGTCAGTGTCGCTGGCGTCAATGGTGATGAGACCGTCTTTGCCACTGGCAATCATGACATTGGCGTTCAGGGCTTGGCGAGCACTGTCTTTGTATTTGGCTTCGTAACGATCCAGGAGTTTGAAACGATCAATCAGCGCGTCTTGAACTGTGCGGCTTTTCATGAAAGCCACGTATTGGTCGGCCGGGTTCTTGATGCCGGTGGCCGCACCCGCCAGACCGCCCAGAGCACCTAAGGATTGCAGCATGGAAGCCGCAGCGCTTTGCTGCTGCTGGGGCGGCATGAATTTGGTGGTGGCGGTAAAGGTGGGGGCGATGGCGAATGTGATGCCCAAAGCCAGCAGGCCGACTGCCAGGGGGCCAAGCACCAGCAGGCGCAGGTTGTCTGCTACCACCTGCAGCAGGTCTAGCAGGCTGATTTCGTCGTCTTCGGGGGAGGAAATGGTGGGTTCGTTCATGGGTTTTTATTGTTGCGGGTTCAATGGGTCAATCGGCCCGAGGCGGGCCTCCCACAGGGGCAGGGCATCCCAGATTCTGTAGGAGCGGCGCCCCCGCCGCGATGGTTTTGGGGTTCATGAAGTCAATCACAGTGAATTCAGCGCCGCTACACCCAGGCCCAGGTTGGACAAAATTTGGGTCCAGTCTTTGGCACCGCGAATAAAGGCGTTGTAGCGGGTTTCGCGGTCTAGCTGGGCTGGCACCACCAAGGTGTCGCCGGGCATCATGGCCACCGACTCGAAGTTGCTGCCAAACCAGCCGTTGCGGTCATTGCGGGCAATGATGCTGCCATCGGCGCGCAGCACAAAGGCCTGCGACGGTTCGGCATCTTCGGTCAGACCAGCCGACTTGATGACGTCACCCACGGTTTTACCCGCTTTGTAAATGAACACGTTTTCGTTGTTGACCGACCCAAAGGCCGACACAAAGCCAGGTGTGCTGGGGATCACTATGCTGTCACCGTCTTCGAGGGGCAGGTCGGGCAAGGCGGCCAGGCTTTGGTCATTTGGGTCAAGCTCCAGCGTCATGCGGCCGTTGCTTTTGAAGGTTTTAAGGCGCTCGATCTGGCTTTTAAGCTGGGCTTGCTGCAATTGCAGAATGGCGGCGGTTTGGTCGGCGCCGCCAGAGTTGCTGCGGTTGGCTACCGTGGTGCCTTGCTGGGACTGGGCTTGTGCCTCAAGCCGGCGGATGAGGGTGTCGAGGTTTTGTTGCTGGCGTGCCTTGATTGATTCGCGGGTGAACTCGGTGCCAAACACATAGGCATTCGCAGACAGGCCGCCAATGCGTTTGATGAGCTGGGGCAAATTTTCGCCGGGCAGTGCCTGGTAGACACCTGGGGCAGCCACCTCGCCCTCTACGCGCACCAGGCGCGACTGGCGCTCTTGCGGCAGGCGCAGGTCGGTCTGGCTCAAAATGGTGACCACGTCACCAGACTGCAACAACAGGTTGTGCGCCGGGTCCTTTTGTAAAACGGCTTTTCCCAAGTTGAATGGGATGAGCTGGGTGCTGAGTTTGTTGCGGTCCAGACGTTCAATGACCGCGTATTCCCAGTTGATTTGGTCAACCATG
>JAQSDS010000135.1 GCA_029946045.1 Rhodoferax sp. | reverse complement strand
CAGGGCGCCAAGGACTACCTGACCAAACCGGTACGGCTCGAGCGCTTGCAGGCGGCGCTGCAAAAAATTGCCCGGCTGACACAGCAGGCGCAGGACCTGGCCGCCGATGTGGTCGAAGACGTGCTGGTGATTCAGGAGCGCGGCCGTGCCGAGCGGGTGCCGCTGGCGCAGGTGCTGTACCTGAAAGCCGAGCTCAAGTACCTCACGGTGCGCACCGCCAGCCGCAGTTACTTGCTGGAGGCGTCGCTGTCCGAGCTGGAAGCCCGTTACCAAAGCCGTTTCATTCGCATTCACCGCAATGCGCTGGTGGCCCGGCGGGCCGTGCGGGCGCTGGAAAAACACCATGACCCCGAAGAGGGCGAAGGCTGGGCGGTGCGGCTCGACGGTGTGGACGAAGTCCTGTTTGTCTCGCGCCGCCAGCTGGCCGCTGTGCGGGCACTGGTGAGCGCGGTCTGAAGCCATGGCGCCTACCGTGACACGCTTCAAGGTCTTGAGTGCCGGCATTTTCAGTCTGATTTTGGCGTTGGGCGTGGCCCGTTTTGCCTACACGCCGCTGCTGCCGCTGATGCAGCAACAAGCCGGCCTGGGCGTGGCAGAGGCCGGTTGGCTGGCAGCCATTAATTACGCGGGTTACCTGAGCGGCGCGCTGATTGCATCGCGCATCAGCAGCCTGCTGCTCAAGGACCGGCTCTACCGCATCGGCATGGTGCTGGCCATTGTCAGCACACTGGTGATGGGCCTGAGCACGAACCTGGTGGTGTGGGCGATCTCACGCTATGTGGCGGGCCTGACCAGCGCAGCAGCCATGCTGTTGGGTACCGGGCTCATCATGAACTGGCTGATTCGCCACAACCACCGCAGCGAGCTCGGCATCCACTTTGCCGGCATCGGCCTGGGCATTGCCGGCTGTGCTGGCGCGGTGATGCTGTTTACCCCCTGGCTCGACTGGCGCGAACAATGGTTTGCCTTCACCGCCCTGGGCTGCCTGCTGCTGGTGCCGGCGCTGCGCTGGCTGCCCCCGCCTGACACCAGCGGCCTCACCGCCAGCGGCCAGAAGCTGCAGGACAAGCCGCCGAGCGCGCTGTATTTGCGGGTGTTCATGGCGGCCTATTTTTGCGCCGGCTTTGGTTATGTGGTCAGCGTCACGTTTATTGTGGCCATCGTGAACCAGCTGCCAGGCTTGGCCGGTTGGGGCAATCTGGTGTTTTTGGCGATTGGCATCGGGGCGGCACCAGCCTGCGTCAACTGGGATTTCATTGCCCGCCGCATCGGCGACCTGAACGCGCTGATGCTTGCGGCCGTGTTGCAAATCGTGGGCATTTTGCTGCCGGTGCTGGTGTCGGGCCTGTGGTCTGCGATGCTGGGTTCCCTGCTGTTTGGCGGCACCTTCATCGGCATGGTGAGCCTGGTGCTGAGCATGGCCGGGCGCTACTACCCCGGCATGCCCGCCAAAATGATGGGCAGGATGACGCTGTCCTACGGCGTGGCACAAATCATCGGCCCAGGCCTTACCGGCCAGATCGGCGCGCAGTTTGGCAGCTACAACGCCGGCCTGTACGTGGCGGCCGGCGTCATGGCGCTGGGCACCGCGCTGCTGATGCTGCTCAAGCTGGTCGAGCGGCGCGATGCGACGGGTGCTTGAGGAAAGGGCTAGCCCGGTGGCGCGCCTTCTGCTGCTGCTCTTTCTATACCGCCACAACCACCTTTCGACGCGCCCACATCCGCATCAGCGGGGGCACCACAATCATCGCCGCAGCGACCATCCACAAACCCTTTGAAATCGGGCTCTCAATCAAAATCCCGAGTTCTCCGTTGGTAATGGACAAGGCGCGACGCAGGTTCTGTTCCATCATGTCGCCCAGAACAAAGCCAAGAATCAGCGGCGCCATCGGCACGCCCTGTTTGCGCAGCAGGTAACCCGCCACGCCAAAGGTTGACATCAGCATCAAGTCAAAGGTGGTGGCATGGACCGAGTACACCCCCACGGCGCTGATCGCCAGAATGCCTGGCACCAGCACCCAGTTGGGCAGGCGCAGCACCCGGGTAAACACGCCAACCATCGGGATGTTGATGAACAGCAACATCACGTTGGCGACAAACAACGAAGCAATCAGCCCCCACACCAGCGTCGGGTTTTGCGAGAACAGCGCCGGGCCGGGCGTGATGTTGTAGAGCGACAGGGCCCCTACCATCACCGCGGTGGTGCCTGAGCCGGGTACACCCAGCGTCAGCATGGGAACAAACGAGCCTGCAGCCGAGGCATTGTTGGCAGCTTCGGGGGCGGCCACGCCACGAATGTCACCCTCGCCAAAAGTGCCACTTGCACCTGCCATACGTTTTTCTGTGGAATAGGCCATGGCGCTGGCAATCGTTGCACCTGCCCCGGGAAGCACGCCGACCACAAAGCCCATGACGGCCGAGCGAAACGTCGTCCACCAGGTCAGGGTCAACTCCTTCATATTGAACAGGGAGCGACCTGTGACCTTGATCATGCCTTTGCTGCTGTGGTGCATTTCCAGCATCAGCAGGATCTCGCTGATCGAAAAAACGCCAATCACCACCACGATGAACTGGATGCCATCCGACAGGTGCAGGTTGTCGCCGGTAAACCGATAGACACCTGAATTGGAGTCCAGCCCGATGGTCGAGAGTGACAAGCCGATCACCGCTGCCAGCACCGCCTTCATTGGCGCGTCACCCATCAGCCCGGTGATGCAGGCAAAGGCAAAACACATCAGTGCAAAGTATTCGGCCGGGCCAAAGGCCAGCGCCCAGCGTGCCAGCAGCGGCGCAAACAGCACGATGCCAACGGTGGCGATGAATGAGCCGACAAATGAACTCCAGGCCGAAATCGACAAGGCGACACCCCCCATGCCTTTCTTTGCCATGGGATAGCCATCCAGGGCGGTCATGATGGCGCCCGCGTCACCCGGAACATTGAGCAAAATCGACGAAATGCGCCCACCATATTCGCAGCCCATGTACACCGCTGCCAGCAAAATCAAGGCCGTCTCGGCCGGCAGATGCAGCGCAAAAGCCAGTGGCATCAAGATCGCCACGCCGTTGATGGGCCCCAGGCCCGGCAGCATGCCGACTACGGTGCCGATCAGGCCACCCAAGGCCGCCACCACCAGGTTGGTGGGCGTCAGCGCCACGCCAAAACCGGTCAACAGGTATTGCAACGTATCCATCAGCGACCTCCCAATACGAATGACAACAGCCCGGTTGGCAGCACCACGTCGAGCAGGGTGTCAAACAAAAGAAACAACAACAGCCCCATCACCACGCCAGCCACGAGCGATTTTTTCCAGCCACCGCCAAAGGCAATGCCCACCGGCAGCGCCATCACCGCCGTGGCCAGGGTAAAGCCAAGCAGTTGGAACAGTCCCGCATAAATGAACACGGCTGCCACCGACAGGCCAAACGGCAGCAGTTGGCTGCGTGGCAGGTCAAATTTGTGCGGCCCTGGTCGTACCACCAGCCAGGCACCGGTCGCAGCCATCAGCCCGGCCATCAGCATCGGGAAAGAACTCGGACCGACGGGCTCGTAAGAAATAGGCGCTACATAGCCGCGTGCTGCCCAGGCCATACCGGCGCCCACGACGATGCACACCGCGCCAAGAATGCGGTCACTCATTGATTTGTCTCCTTGAATGGAACCTGACCCGACCCGCGGGTCAGGTCATCACACGGGTTTACTTGGCGACGTTGAGGCCAAAGTCAGCGGCCATGCCACGGTAGGCCGTCACTTGTTTTTTCACATACACATCGAGTTCAGCACCCGTCATGGCGAACTTGAACAGGCCACGTTCACCGCGCAGTTTGTTGAACTCAGGCGTGGCCATCATCTTGTTGAAGGTATCGACCCAGACCTTGTAGTCCGCATCACTGACCTTGGGGCCGACGTAAAAGCCGCGCACGATGGGCCATTCGACATCCATGCCCTGCTCCTTGGCCGTGGGTACGCTGGCCAGACTGCCTTCCAGGCGCTTGTCGGACATGACCGCCAGCAAGCGGATCTTGGCACCACCCTTGATCTGCTCTTCTGCCTCGGACGCGTCACCCGAATACACCTGCACATGGCCACCTTGCAGCGCCGTGATGGCTTCGCCACCGCCTTCAAAAGCCACAAAGCGCATGGACTTGGGGTTCAGACCGGCGGCGCGTGCGGTCAGCGCGGCCTTCATCCAGTCCTGGCTGCCAATTGAACCCCCGGCACCAAACACCACCTTGGTCGGGTCGGCCTTGACCGCAGCGATCAGGTCCTTGAGTGTCTTGAAAGGCGAGTTTTCGGCCACGATCACCGCGCCAAAGTCGCTGCCTACAGCTGACACCCAGCGTACATCGTTTTCGTTGTAGCGGCCAAACTTGCCTTGCGCAATGTTCAGCAGCGAGCCGCCCGAATAGGCGACGAGCGTGTTGGCTTCGGCAGGGCGCTGCGCAATGATGGTGTTGTACGCCACTGCACCAATGCCACCGGGCATGTAGGTAATACGCATGGGGTCGACAATGTACTTGCTTTGCATCAGCGCTGACTGCACCAGTTTGCAAGTGAGGTCGAAGCCGCCGCCCGGCTTGGCCGCTGCAATGCACTCGGTCTTGTCGAGCGGACCGGCCGTGCCAATAGCAGCAACGCTGGCCAGGATCAGTGAAAGGAGGGGGGATTTCAGTTTCATGGTAGCTCCAATAGTGTTCGGGTTACATCCCCTGCCATGGATGACGCTTCGACAGGAGTGGGCGAACTTTATCGGGACCGGGCTTTCAGCGTGCTTTCAGGAAAAGCGCAAATTTATAAGGGATAACCCTTGCTTTATCCGGTCGTTGGCCTGCGCGGCAAGACAACCGATGCGACGAATCCCTGCTCATTGGCAGCGCTGCCCAAGCGCAATTCACCCCCATGTCGTTCGGCTATGGAGCGCACGATGGCCAGCCCGAGGCCGGTACCCGGCAGCGAGGCGTTGCTGCCCCGATAAAAACGATCACCGGCGTGGGCGCGCTCCGGCATCGGCATGCCAGGGCCGTTGTCGATCACGCTGATCGCAACCTCGCATCCGCTGTGCGTCAGCTTGACGGTAACTTGACCGCCACGCGGTGTGTAGCGGAGTGCGTTATGCAGCAAATTGGACAAGGCTTCCTGGAGCAAAGCGGCGTCGGCCATCACACACAGGGGTTCGGCGTCGGGCTCAAATCCCAGGTCGATGTTTTGTTCGCGTGCCGCCGACCACCACTGGCGCGTTGTCTTTTCTGCAAGCTCGGAAACATTCACGCTGTCCATCTTGAGTCCCGCGCTGTCCACGCGCGCCAATGCCAGCATTTGATTGGTCTGCCGCACGGTCTCTTCAAGCTGCG
>JAQSDS010000134.1 GCA_029946045.1 Rhodoferax sp. | reverse complement strand
ATGAGCGCCGCATTGCCATCGGCATTGACCTGGGCACCACCCATTCGCTGGTGGCCAGCGTGCGCCACGGCGTGGCCGAATGTCTGCCCGACGCCCAGGGGCAGGTGATTTTGCCGTCGGTGGTGCGCTACCTGGCCGGCGGTGGCCGTCAAATTGGCCTGGAAGCCGTCACCGGTGGCGTGGGTGACCCCGAAAACACCATCGCCTCGGTCAAGCGTTTCATGGGCCGCAGCCTGAAAGACGTGGCGCTGGCCGCCAAGCTGCCTTACCATTTTGTTGATCACCCCGGCATGCTGGGTCTGCAAACCGTGCAGGGTGAAAAGTCCCCGGTGGAGGTGAGCGCCGACATTCTGGCCACGCTGCGCTACCGTGCTGAAGACACCTTCAATGACGACCTGTATGGCGCGGTCATCACCGTGCCGGCCTACTTTGACGACGCCCAACGCCAAGCCACCAAAGACGCGGCGCAGCTGGCGGGCCTGAACGTGCTGCGCCTGATCAACGAACCCACCGCAGCCGCTATTGCCTATGGCCTGGACAACGCCAGCGAAGGGGTTTATGCCATCTACGACCTGGGCGGTGGTACCTTCGATATCTCCATCCTCAAACTCACGCAAGGTGTTTTCGAGGTGGTAGCCACCGGCGGTGATTCGGCTCTGGGCGGCGACGACTACGACCACGCGCTGGCCGACTGGGTGCTGGCACAAAGCGGCGCAGCCGTTGCCAATGCCACCGACAAAGCCGCCCTGAAATCCGCAGCACGCGCCTGCAAGGAAGCTTTGACCGACGCGCAAGTCGTCACTTTCCGGGCGCAGTTGAGCACCGCAGAACTCGCCCTGGATGTCACACGCGCAAACTTTGAGGCCGCTACCCAAGCCCTCACCGCACGCACCCTGCAAGCCGTGCGCAAAGCGCTGCGCGACGCCAAACTGGCTGCGATTGATGTCAAGGGCGTGGTGATGGTGGGCGGCTCCACCCGCATGCCGCAAATTCAGCAGGCCGTGAACGCATTTTTTGGCCAGACCCCGCTCACCAACCTCAACCCTGACGAAGTGGTGGCGCTGGGCGCGGCCATTCAGGCGAACCAGCTGTCCGGCAACAACCCGGGTGGCGACCTGCTGCTGCTCGACGTGATTCCGCTGTCGCTCGGCATCGAGACCATGGGCGGTCTGGTGGAGCGCATCGTGCTGCGCAACGAGACCATTCCCACCGCCAAGGCGCAAGACTTCACCACCTACATCGACGGCCAGACCGCGCTGGCGCTGCATGTGGTGCAGGGCGAGCGCGACCTGGTGGCCGACTGCCGCAGCCTGGCGCGCTTTGAGTTGCGCGGCATCCCGCCCATGGCCGCCGGTGCGGCGCGTATTCGCGTCACCTTTACCGTGGATGCCGACGGGCTTTTGAGCGTGTCGGCGCGCGAGCAAGGCAGCGGCGTAGAAGCACAAATTGCCGTCAAACCGTCTTATGGCCTGGCCGACGACCAGATCGCGCGCATGCTGCAGGAGAGCTTTACCACCGCCGAGGCCGACATGCAGGCCCGCGCCGTGACCGAGGCGCGCGTGGACGCCGACCGCATGATTCTGGCCACTGTGAGCGCGTTCAACGCCGACGGCGACTTGCTTGACGCCGCCCAGCGCGCCGACATCGACCGCCTGATGCAGGCCGTGCACGCCGCCCGCACCCTTGAAGACGCCAAGGCCATTGAAGCCATCACGCTGGCGCTGGCCAAGGGCACCGAAGCCTTTGCCGCGCTACGCATGAACCGTGGCATCCAAAAAGCCCTGGCTGGCAAGAATATTGCAACCATTTAAAACCTTGCGGGTCAGACCACTTTGCGCAGCAAACGTGCTCTGACCCCAACTAATCAGGTCATCATGCCCATCATCAAAATTTTGCCTCACGCCGAATACTGCCCCCAAGGCGTCGAGCTGTCTGCCCCGGCGGGTACCTCCATTTGCGAGGCCCTGCTGGACAACCACATCAACATCGAGCATGCCTGCGAAATGAGCTGCGCCTGCACCACCTGCCACGTTATCGTGCGCGAAGGCTTTGAGTCGCTGGCACCGTCGGACGAAGACGAAGACGACCTGCTGGACCAGGCCTGGGGCCTGCAACCCAACTCGCGCCTGAGCTGCCAGGCCATCCTGACGCAGAAAAACCTGGTGATCGAGATCCCCAAGTACTCGATCAACCACGCCAAAGAAAATCATTAATTGATGAACAAGGTCATCGCGGCGAGGGCGCCGCTCCCACAGTGGGGCCGGGTATCCTGTAGGAGGCTCACCCTCGGGCCGATGGATGTCCGGAACAAGCGCGTTCGCAATGACGCTACTTTGCAAGCCTGGTAAAAAAATATGCGTCAAATCTTTCTCGACACTGAAACCACGGGCCTGTCGGCTGACAACGGCGACCGCATCATCGAGATCGGCTGTGTCGAGATGCTGCACCGCAAGCTCACCGGCAACAACCGCCATTTCTACGTCAATCCGGGCCGAGACAGCCACGAAGAAGCGCTTAAGGTGCACGGCATCACCAGTGAATTCCTCAAGGACAAGCCCAAGTTTGCAGAAGTCGCCCAGGACCTGATGGATTACCTGAAAGACGCGCATGTGGTCATCCACAACGCGCCGTTTGACCTGGGCTTTTTGAACATGGAGCTGGCGCTCATCAAACAGCCGGCGGTCAAAACTGTGGTGGCCAGCATCACCGACACGCTGGTCATGGCCAAGGAGATGTTTCCGGGCAAGCGCAACTCGCTCGATGCCCTGTGCGACCGCCTGGAAGTGGACAACTCGGGCCGCACGCTGCACGGCGCGTTGCTAGATGCCGAGCTGCTGGCCGACATGTACATCAACCTCACCCGTGGCCAGGATGCCCTGCTGATGGACGAGGCGCCCACCACAGATGCTAATGGCGCCCTGGTCAGCGCGCTGGACCTCAGCCAGTTTGTGCTGCCGGTGATCAGCGCCAGCGAGCAGGAATTGGCGGCGCACGAAGACGTGTTGACGCAAATTGACAAGTCAAGCAATGCCAAGACAATTTGGCGCACTACAGAGCAGAAAACCCCAGAATTTATGACATAATCTGCGTCTTTCCTGAACAGGGAAAGGGCGGTTAGCTCAGGGGTAGAGCACTGCATTCACACTGCAGGGGTCACAAGTTCGAAACTTGTACTGCCCACCAAAAATACCTATTAAAAAAGCACTTGGCGGAAACGCTGAGTGCTTTTTTTTTGACCCTCGTTCAATTTGATCGTTGCAGCCAGCGGGCGTCATTCATTATGAATAAGTCGACGCCTATGGTTTAGTGATGTCATTAAATTGGCATAAATAAGCTATTTCTGTCATCAATCTTGCATAAATTAAACTTCATCACGCGCGTTGATTGAAGATGCAATTTATCTTCCTTGAATCTATGCTTGCGAAGAAATAATGACTAAAACTTGATATTGAGTAGAATTAATGACATGAGCGCCACCCAGCCCCCCAACTTGCGCAGAATCACTGACATGCTTCCGGAGGTGTTGTTCACGCCAGCCGACGACAACGCGGAGGCTCAGCGCTTGGTGCGACTGCGCAAAGCAGGGCAGATCAAGCCGCTGTACCGAGGGGTCTACACTTCCAACTTCGAGGCTGACGCGGCCGACGTCGTGCGGCGCAACTGGCAGCCCATTCTGGCGTATCTGGCCCCTGGCGCAGTGCTCACGCATCGGAGCGCATTCGACACAAGGCCGGCTGACGGGTGGCTCTACTTCAGTCGTGCGCTGGGTCAGCGAGACCTTGTGCTGCCGGGCCTGAACGTTCGCGGCATTGTCAAGGCGAACCGCGGCGCCTTGATCGGCACGGATCGACCTGGGGCTTCAGACACGTCTTACCGCGGCATTTTTGTGGCTAGCCAGCCGCGTGCTTTCCTGGAAAACCTTACGCAGGACAAGCGCTTGAACGCTCGCCAGCTGCCCCGCACTGAGCTGGAGGCGCGATTGGAGCAAATCGTTGCGGTGCGAGGTGCCCAAGCCATCAACGGCCTACGAGATGATGCACGAGAGGTCGCCGAGCGGTTGGGACTAGCTGTTGAGTTCAAAGCGCTCGATGGGATCGTCGGCGCGCTGCTGGGCACGCATACCGCCAAGGTGCTGACCAGTCGTCAGGCCCAGTCGCGCGCGCAGGGGATGCCCTATGACCCGAACCGGCTGGAGCTGTTCGAGAAGCTGATCCAGCAGTTGGTAGCGCATCAGTTCGCGGAGCTGCCTGAACCGGCCCGTCGCGGCTCACCGCGCGCGATGTTCGCATTCGTCGAGTCGTACTTCTCCAACTACATCGAGGGCACGACCTTCACTGTGGAGGAAGCGCAAGACATTATCTTTAACGGCAAGATCATCCTGTTGCGCACCGAGGACTCGCACGATGTCAAGGGTACGTTCGATGCAGTCCTGCGCGACCCGTACTACAGCAAGCCACCTCGCACGGTCGAGGAGTTTCTTGAGTGGATCAAGCGCGTCAATGCCACAGTCATGCAGGCGCGCCCCGACAAACTACCTGGACAGTGGAAGGCCCAAGCCAACCAGGCCGGATCAACCTTGTTCGTGGGGCCCGACCAAGTGCCCGAGACGCTTCGCAAGGCCTGGGACTTGATGGCCCAACTGACCCAGCCCATGCAGCGGGCGCTTTATGCGATGTTCATCGTCAGCGAGATTCACCCGTTTCAAGACGGCAACGGGCGCACAGCGCGCTTACTGATGAACGCGTTTCTCTCCGAGCTGGCCCAATGCCGCATCATGATCCCAACTGTGTTTCGCGAGGACTACCTGCTGTCACTCAAGGCCTTGAGCAATAACGCCGACGCGACGCCCTACATCCGGGCGATGTCCATCGGGCAAGCTTGGGCCAGCGAGCTCGACTACGGCGTTACCGTGCCGGACATGAATGCACAGCTTGATGCGTGCATGGCCAAGAAGGAAGACAGTCGCCTGTACCGTTTGATGTCACCGAAGTCGAAGCAGCCGATGAGTATCTGAGCAGACGTGAAATCAGAAATTATGAGTAGTTTGGAGCGAAGATGGACAGATGTCACATGCTACCGCTTGTCTGCTCGCTTGGGCCATTTGTCGGTATGGCGTTCGGTGCAATACGATCAAAAGACAAAATCTGCTAACTACCAGAAGAAGGCACGTATTTCATGAGCACCAGACGACAACGCGGATTTACCCTGATTGAACTGATGATCACCGTGGCGGTGATCGGGATTCTGGCGGCGGTGGCGTACCCGTCGTACACGCAGTACATCGTCAGGGCCAATCGTTCGGCGGCGCAGAGTTTCATGTATTCCGTGGCCAACAAGCAGGAGCAGTACATGCTTGATGCG
>JAQSDS010000133.1 GCA_029946045.1 Rhodoferax sp. | reverse complement strand
CCCTTACTGGCAGCGGCCATTTTTTGCCACAGCGTGACACCGGCGCGCGGGTCAAACCCGGCGCGCGCCGCGAGTTCCATGCCGACCAGATCGGCATCGGATTCGTCGCTGCGGCTGAATTGCAGCGTGAGCAGCTGCGCGCCGTAGCTGGTCACGGTCTGGCCCAGCTGCCCCAGACCCAGCACATTGCTGAGCAAATTGGCGCCGATGCCGGTGGCCGCATTTTTGGCCATGCGGGCGCGGGCATGCTCACGCAGCGCATGGGCGACCTCGTGGCCCATGACGGTGGCAACCTCGTCATCGGTCAATTTCAGCTGCTCCAGAATACCGCTGTAAAACGCGATCTTGCCGCCCGGCATGCAGAACGCATTGATCTGGCGGCTGCCGATCAGGTTCACCTCCCAGCGCCAGTTTCTGGCGCGCGGGTTCCAGCCCGTCGCGTGAGGGATGATGCGTTGTGCAATGGTGCGCAAGCGCCTGACCTGGGGGTGGTTGTTGCCGCCCAACGCGTTTTGGGCGGCCGCCTGTTGCAGCATCTCGGCATACTGCTGCCCGGCAGATTGCTCAACCGTTTCGGCTGGCACCAGCCTGCTGAACACCGAATTGCCGCCCACGTCCACGCCCTCGCGGGCACCGCCCTGCGCTAGCGCCAGGCCAGGCGACAACAACAGCACGGCCATGCCTTGGAGCAGCGGTCGGCGCTGGCAGCACAGGCAGTTGGGGTGGCTCGTCAAGGCGTTCCCGCTGTTACTTGATGCAGACTGAACGCACCATTTTCAGGTCGGTCAGCCCCATCATGACTTTTTCCATGCCGTCCATCTTCAGGGTGCGCATACCGCCCTCGACAGCCGCCGAGAAGATTTCAGCGACCCGGGCGCGCTCCTGAATCAGTTTTTTGATGCCATCGTCGGCAATCAGCAATTCATGCAGGCCGACGCGGCCCTTGTAGCCGGTGTGATTGCATTTGTCACAGCCCACATGACGGTAAAACTTGAGTTCGCCACCGGTGGCAAATTCAGTTTTCCAGCGTTCGATGAGTTGCACCAACTGCACATCGAAATTGCCTTTCCACAAGAAAGAATGCCTCAGCTCCTCGGCGTATTCCACGGCGAACAGGTGCAGCTCTTCGGCGTCGGGCACATAGGATTCCTTGCAGGAACACAATTTTTTGGCCAGCCGTTGCGCCAAAATGCCCAGCAGGGCGTCGGCGAAATTGAACGGGTCCATGCCCATGTCAAGCAAGCGGGTGATGGACTCGGGCGCCGAGTTGGTATGCAGGGTGGAAAACACCAGGTGGCCGGTGAGCGAGGCCTCCACGCCCATGGCCACGGTTTCGTGGTCGCGTGACTCACCCACCATGATGATGTCGGGGTCGGCCCGCAAAAAGGCGCGCATGACCAACGCGAAGTCAATGCCAGCTTTTTTATTGATCTGGACCTGGCGCAGGCCTTTTTGGGTAATTTCGACCGGGTCCTCGGCAGTCCAGATTTTGGTGTCGGGTTTGTTGAGGTGCTTCAGGATCGAGTGCAAGGTGGTGGTTTTGCCCGAACCCGTGGGGCCGCACACGTAAAACAAACCATAGGGTTTTTCAACGGTGCGGATCACCCGCTCCATGTTGTGCGGCGTCAGGCCCAATTTTTCCAGCGGAATGGGTTCGCCCGCTGCCAGAATCCGCATCACCACGTCCTCCACCCCACCCGCCGAGGGAATGGTGGCGACACGCAACTCGATGTCAAGAGGACCGTATTTCTTGAATTTGATCTTGCCGTCCTGGGGCTTGCGACGCTCTGAAATATCGAGGTCGCACATGATTTTCAGGCGGGTCACCATGGCCTGGCGAAAGTGGGCTGGCACTTCGATGTAGGGCTGGAGTGAGCCGTCAATGCGAAAACGGACACCCGTTTTCAGCTTGCCGGGCATGGGTTCGATGTGGATATCGGACGCCCCTTGATGGTAGGCGTCGAGGATGACCTTGTTGACGAATTTGACCAGCTCGTTGTCGGCCGCTGCGGACTCCAGTGAATCGTCGTTGCTGCCGTCGTCCATGGGCGAGCTGTCCATGTCGGCCAGCATGTCGCTGATGCTGCCGCTCTCGGCCTCGACGCCAAAGATCTGACCCAGGGTCTGCACAAACTCATGGTGGGTGGTCACCCGGTAGGCAAACTTGCTCTGGCGCGGATAAACCTGGGCCACGATGCGTGAACTGCGCACCGTCTCGGGGTCCAGGCACATGATGACCAGTCCGTCGGGCGACTCTTCGACCGGAATCCAGCCTTGCTCCGCAATGAATTCACGTTTGAGCTTGCTGTGCAGGCCCTCCGATCGGATGCGGCCCTCGCTGAAAGGCTCGTAAGGCACGGCAAAAAACTTGGCCAGCGAAGGGCCGATCTGGGCGGGACGCACCTGGTATTCGTTGAGCAAAAGTTGCTCAACCGTTTGCCCCTGTTCGCGCGCCTGCTTCAGGCATTGCTGCAATTCTTCGGCGGTCATGATGCCGCTGGAGACCAGCCCGTCATACTTGGTGACCATCCGCCGCACGGTTTCTTCCTGTTTGCGGATGCGCTGCCGGATAGCGGTGGCCAGGGTCTTGCTGAGCTGGGTGACGCCCTCAATGTCCAGCTCGCTGAACATCTGGTCATTTTTGTTGTTGATGATCTGCAACACGCCGTGGAGCGTCTTGCCCTCCAGAATCGGGGCCACCAGCATTTGCCGCGTGCGGTAGCCGGTGCGTCGGTCCACTGCTTTCAGAAAGCTCAGGTCCGGGTGCACCTGCCGCAGAGCTTCGTCGTCATAAACATCCGCCAGATTGACCAGCTTTTGACTAAAGGCGACATAACCCGCCACACTTTGTGGACTGATGGGGAGCTTCAGTTCCTGGTTGCTGTTGAGTCCGGTCTTGACTTTGGAGATGATGGCATTGCGCTCCTCGTTGACCACATACAGCGTCAGCCGATCGGCATTGAACAGCTTGCAAATGTCCTGACTCGACTCCGACACGATCTGCTCAATGTTTTCAGTCTCATGGATGCGTGCCGTGACTTGTTGCAGCTGTTTGTAAAAAAGTGCATCCAGCGTCATGCTGGCAGGTTCCGGGTTAGGTATTGGCGTGAGAGTGTTCATTTTTTTTTGTCTCAAAGACTTGGCTGACCTGACAGACTGGGCTGCTCTAACTGACTTTTCAGACTCAACCGGCGCTGATTTTTCAGACTTTATTTTTTTAATGAGTTCCTTGAGCCACCTGAACATCGGACGAATCAAGATGACAAAAATTGCAACACTGTCCCGCTCAAGGTGATTTCATCACCCTGGTGCAGCAAGACAGGCTCTTGTGCGGTCGCAACACCATTGAGCAAGGGGGCTTGCGCGCCCTCAACATGCTGCACATAGTAATTTGCGTCACGCCGTGTGATGGCAGCAACACTGACCCCCGGTTTACCAAAGGTGGTCACCGCTTTGGTGAGTGGCAGCTCGCGCCCGGCGGCCGACCCAGAGACCACCTTGATGCGGCCCTGGAGGCTGGCTGGCGGCTCTGCCAGATCGTTAAAAGCTTGTGACCCGTTGGCATCATACGGAGGGGGCTGCTGGCTGTCCAGCGCCTTGACAGGAACCTCCGAACCAGATGAGAAAACAAGCTTGAATGAGCCAATTTCAATGGTGTCACTGTCCTGCAGCAACTGCTTTTGAACCGCACGACCATTCACATAGGTACCGTTGGTGCTGTCAAGGTCTTCAATCGTCACCTGCTGATCCTGATGAATCAGACAGGCGTGCCGACCACTGACCGCCAGTTCATTTAGAACGACATCATTGAAAGGTCGCCTGCCCACGGTGGTCCGCTTTTTGTCGAGACTGGCTTCGCTAATGAGTTCACCGTCCAGCCTGATGGTGATTTTTGGCACAAAATCTCCTTTACAAATAACTAATAGTCGGCCAGCCCAGGCTGCACCGTGTCCTGGCTGGTGGACGCATCCTCGGCATGGATCAGCATCACGGTCACATTATCCCGGCCGCCTTTGGCATTGGCCAGATGCACCAAGGCTGAAGTACGGGTGGCCATCTCCGTGTCCTGACTCATCAGGCTGGCAATACTGGCATCATCGACCATATCGGTCAAGCCATCGGAGCACATCAGGTAAAGGTCGTCGGCAACAACCTGATGAATTTTGACTTCAAGGGGCAACCTGGATTCAACGCCAAGGGCCCGGGTCAGCAAATGGCGTCCCGGCGACTGGGCGGCATGGGCCTGGGTGATCAAACCGGCATCGACCTGCTCCTGCAGTACCGAGTGGTCTTTGGTGATTTGCACCAACTCACCACCACGCAAGCGATAACAGCGTGAGTCCCCCACATGCATTAAAAACAGCTGATCACCCTGAAAAACGCCCACCACCACCGTGGTCCCCATGCCTTTGCAAGCCGGATTATTGGCGGCAGCATGCAAAATCGCTTGGTTGGCCTTGTCAGCACTGACCATCATCAGGCGGCAAAGCACATCCGGGTGTGGTTGTGAACCGACACTAGCCAGCCAGTGCGTCAACGCTGCAGAGATCGACCTGGTGGCCAGCCCGCTGGCCACCTCACCTGCGTTGTGCCCGCCCATGCCATCGGCAAGCACAGCAACACCAAAACTATCGTCAAAAAGAAAACAGTCTTCGTTGTTGCGACGAATCAAGCCCTGATCAGTTTGGGCGTAGCAGGCGTAGTTCATGGTTCATTATTGCTCCGGTCAGGCCCAGAAACAGGAAAGCCGGATTGTCCTTCAGGAAATCCGGCTCGGGGCCCTGACCCCGGTCAAAAGCCTTGTTACAGCGGGTAAAAGCTTAAAGCATGGCCTTGAGCAGCTTGGCCATTTCTGACGGGTTACGTGTGACCTTGAAGCCACACTCTTCCATCACGGCCAGCTTGGCTTCAGCGGTGTCGGCACCGCCAGAGATCAAGGCACCGGCGTGGCCCATGCGCTTGCCCGCAGGAGCGGTCACGCCAGCAATGAAGCCAACAATGGGTTTCTTCATGTTGAGCTTGCACCAACGGGCGGCTTCGGCTTCGTCCGGACCACCGATTTCACCAATCATGATGACGGCATCGGTGTCAGGGTCGTCGTTGAAGGCCTGCATCACGTCGATGTGCTTCAGGCCATTGATGGGGTCGCCACCAATGCCCACAGCGCTGGACTGGCCCAGGCCGATTTCGGTTAATTGCGCCACGGCTTCGTAGGTCAGCGTGCCGGAGCGGCTGACCACACCAATGCGGCCCTTGCGGTGAATGTGACCCGGCATGATGCCAATCTTGATCTCGTCAGGCGTGATCAGACCGGGGCAGTTGGGGCCCAGCAGCAGGGTTTTCTTACCGCCAGCAGCTTCCTTGGCTTTCATGCGGTTGCGC
>JAQSDS010000132.1 GCA_029946045.1 Rhodoferax sp. | reverse complement strand
TTTCACAAATCGATCAAATCATGGACCGACTGACCGCCATGGAGGTGTTTGTCGAGGTAGCCCAAGCAGGGAGCTTCAGCGCCACGGCTGACAAGCTGGACATGTCCCGCGCCATGGTCACCCGCTATGTGGCGGAGCTGGAGCAATGGCTGGGCGCACGCCTGTTGCAGCGCACGACCCGCAGCGTGACCCTCACAGATGCGGGCGAAAGCTGCCTGCGGCGTGCCCAGCAGATGCTGGCACTCAAAAACAACGTCGAAGAAGAAACCAGCCACGCAGGCAACGAGTTGCGCGGCCAGTTGCGGCTGACCTGCAGCACATCGTTTGCCTACGCACAAATGGCGGCTGCGATCACCGATTTTTTGCAGCAGCACCCGAAACTGAAGGTGGACCTGAACGCGAGTGAAAGTACGCTGAATCTGGTGGAGGCACGCATCGACCTGGCCATTCGCATCAGTGCCGAGCCCGAACCCCTGCTGATTGGGCGGCCATTGGCAGCCTGCGACTCGGTATTGGTGGCGTCGCCGGCCTACTTGGACCGCCACGGCGCACCCCATTGCCCGGCCGACCTGAGTGCGCACCGCTGCCTGAGCTTTGTCAATTTTGGCAAAAGCATCTGGCAGCTGCAGCGCGGGGCGGAGCAGCAGTCAGTGGGCGTAAGCAGCCATTTCAGCGCCAATGAATCCACCGCCCTGCTGCAGGCTGCACTGGCTGGCGCCGGCATTGCCATGCAACCCACTTACCTGGCCAACACCCATCTGGCCAGCGGTGCCTTGCAAGCCGTTTTGCCGGACTGGACGCTGCCCACGATGACTATTTACGCGCTCTACCCTTCGCGCAAAAACCTCTCGCCTGCGGTGCGTGCCCTGGTAGACTTTCTGGTGCAGCGCTTTGCTAGCGTGCCTTGGTAGGCGCCTTCAGGCGAATCACTGATATCGGCTACCATTCCGTCGCAATGGCTGCACTCACCCAATCCATTCGATTTTGCACTGCACATGACGGTGTCAGAATTGCTTACGCCTCGACGGGACAGGGGCCGCCCATTGTCCGGGCGGCGCACTTCCTGACCCACCTCGACTTTGACCTTGGCAGTCCCGTGTGGCGGCCCTGGCTGACCGAACTGAGCCGCAACCGGCAATTGATTCGATACGACGGTCGTGGCTGCGGACTGTCAGACGCTGCAACTTCGGAGCTGTCTCTGAATGTGTGGCTGGCGGACCTCGAGGCGGTGATTGATGCATCGGGCCTTGAACGCGTCTCCTTGTTCGGTTGCTCGCAGGGAGCCGCGATCGCCATCGCCTATGCAGCAAAACATCCCGGGCGTGTGTCCTCCCTGGTGCTGTTAGGCGGCTATGCACGCGGTTTGAAACACAGGAATCCAACGCCGGAGCAAATCAAGGAAGCACAACTTCTGCTTGACCTGGTCAAGATCGGTTGGGGAAAAGAAAATCCGGCTTTCCGTCAGTTGTTTACCTTGCTTTTTATCCCCGGGGGTACAGCCGAGCAGGTTCGCTGGTTCAACGAACTCGAACGCTTGTCATGTGATCCGGAGCATGCCGCCAGAACACTCGCGGCTTTTGGTCAAATCGACGTGAGCGAGCTTGCAAAGAAAATTTGCTGCCCGACTCTCGTGCTGCATGCCCGTGGTGACGCCCGGGTTCCCTTCGAGGAAGGTCGCCTGATGGCAGGCCTGATTCCATCTGCCCGGTTTGTTCCGCTCGAAAGCCGTAACCATGTCCTGCTCGAAGACGAGCCGGCTTTTGCCTATGGCTTTGGCGAAGTCAGTTCCTTTTTAAACGAGCACCAGAACCCAGGGCATCATCAACAAGCCTTCCCGGGACTGACCACGGGAGAACTCGAACTTGTTGAGCTATTGGCGCATGGCCTGGACAATCTCCAGATCGCCGCCCATTTGAGTTTGAAAGAAAAAACGGTCCGCAACAAGGTGTCCGTCGTCTTCGACAAGCTTGAAGTTGCGACCCGGGCGCAAGCGATCGTGCGGGCCCGCGAGGCGGGCTTCGGCGCCAGGTCATTACGCTGAACTGAAAGCACTTGTCGGGCGCGGCGCAGGGTGCGGCCGGGACCGGTGTCCCGGGCTGACGCCAGCTTTTAAGGTCGAAAGTAACTTCAGCAGGACAAATGCCCCGTGCAGTGGCTACAAGAGGGTGCTGCAATCACTTCCATGGTTCACAACACACATGGAGGTCAACATGCTGCAACTGACACGCGCTCTCCCTTGGCTCACCGTCCGTGCCGGGGTTCGACTGCCCACGCCGGGAAACTGGCGGCCCAATCTGTTACTCATCACGCTCTGGCACTCGGCCTGCCGCCATGCGGAGCGTCCCGATCGCGTGGTGCCGTACTGCTGAAATCGTCTTGCTCTGGCTTACTTGCGTGTCGGCGGCAAGTCCGTGCAACTGCCGTGCGCCACTTCAGCTGCCATGCCGATGCTTTCCCCCCAGCGTGGGATGCGGGTGGATGCGTTCCAGGGGAACAGGCCTTTTTTGATCTTGATGCCTTGCGCTTTGGCTTGGTCTTCGGTGAGGCCGACCCAGGCCACGTCGGGGTCGGTGTAGGCCACGCTGGGAATCACGCGGGCGTTGAAGGCTGCCGCGCCAATGCCTTGTTGCCTTGCAGCTCACAAGTCATGGATTGTCCAACTCACAGCACATTACAGCATCGTGCTTGTAGTCTGTAGCACTACAAACTACAATCAAACACAATGATCAAGAGTTTTCGACACAAGGGATTGCAGCGTTTTTTCGAAACGGGTACCAAGGCTGGCATCCAGGCGGCCCATGGCACGAAGTTGCGACTTCAATTGGCAGCTCTGGATCAAGCGGTAAAACCAGAAGACCTTTCGGCTCCATCGTGGGGGCTGCACCCATTGAAGGGCGATTTGAAAGGCCATTGGGCGGTTACCGTCAATGGGAACTGGCGAATGGTGTTTACTTTTGAGGGTACCGACGCTGTGCTGGTTGATTACAAGGATTACCACTGAGGATTGATATGACGCGTATGCACAATCCGCCCCATCCAGGCGAAGTCCTTCGGGAGTATTTGGGTCACATTACAGTGACCGAGGCAGCCGTCAAACTCGGCGTGAATCGGGTCACGCTATCGCGGGTCGTCACTGGCACATCGGGCGTATCCGCCGACATGGCCTATCGTCTTGGCGAAGCTTTTGGCACAAGTCCCGAGATGTGGGCGGGCATGCAGCTTCAGTATGACTTGTATCAAGCTGGCAAACGCCCTCGCCCAAAGATCGAGCGCATGGCCGCGTAAGCGTGTCAGTACCTCACTTCAGCTGCCATGCCGATGGATTTCCCCAGCGCTGGATGCGGGTGAATGGTCTTGCCGATGTCGATGGCGTCGGTGCCCATCTCGATGACCAGCGCCACTTCACCAATCATGTCACCAGCATGGGCCTCGTGCACCGCCTTGTGCGCCGCCTTGTGCGCCGCCTTGTGCGCCGCCTTGTGCGCCGCCTTGTGCGCCAGCATGGGCTGACCGACGATGTCGCCGATGGCGAAGATGTGGGGCACGCTGGTACGTATCTGGATGTCGACGTTGATGACCCCGCGGTGCCGCTGGTTTCTGCACTGCTTCCTTGCCACAGTGCCAAAGCTGCTCGACAAACTCACCTGGCCTCTCTATTTTTGATATCATCGGAGATATGAATTCGACATGCCGACTCATTATTGATACCAATATTTTGGTGGCGGCTACTCGTAACCGGCTTGGGCCATCGTTTGCGCTGGTTCAGTTCATCAGGCAGAAATTGGTCACCATGTGCTGCAGCCCCGCACTATTTTTAGAGTACGAGGACGTGCTAAAGCGTCCACACCAGCTTGAAGCGTCAGGCTTGCTAGCCATGGATGTGGACGCCATCTTGAATGAACTGGCAGGTCTGATAGAACCGGTGACCACGCATTACCAATGGCGACCCCAATTGAAAGATCCCGCCGATGAAATGGTTCTGGAAGCCGCTGCCAACGCGCATGCCGATGCCATCGTGACGTACAACCTGCGAGATTTTCAGCCGGCGCACCGTTTTGGTCTGGCGGTGCTGAACCCGGAGCAAACATTTCTCCGTTTTAACCTTCAACAGACAAGGAGCTAAAGCCATGAGCCAATATGCACTGCGCCTGCCAGAGTCGCTCAAACTAGCCGCCAAGCGCATCGCCGCTGCGGACGACACCACCATGAACCAGTTTTTTGTGGTGGCCATCGCTGAGAAAATAAGTGCAATGGAAACTGCCCAGTTCTTTGAAAAACGTGCAGCAGGCGTTCATGCCGGTGCAGCGCAGCTAGCCTGGGACAAAATTGGCAGCGTGGATGCCGTACCGAAAGATACCTGGACTCAACCCTAAAGTTGCAGTGAAAAAGCCGCGCAACCCTCACATAATTTTCGCGGCAAGCTACTAAATAAGTAGCAGACTCAGGCGACTAACTTACTTGCGCACCGGGGGCAAGTCCGTGCAACTGCCGTGCGCCACTTCTGCGGCCATGCCAATGCTTTCCCCCAGCGTCGGATGCGGGTGGATGGTTTTGCCGATGTCGATGGCATCCGCGCCCATCTCGATGGCCAGGGCCACCTCACCAATCATGTCGCCAGCATGGGTGCCGACCATGCCGCCGCCCAGGATCTTGCCATGGCCGTGTGCCTCAGGACTGTCATCAAACAGCAACTTGGTGACGCCTTCATCGCGGCCATTGGCAATGGCACGGCCGGATGCGGTCCATGGGAACAGGCCTTTTTTGACCTTGATGCCCTGCGCCTTGGCCTGGTCTTCGGTCAGGCCCACCCAGGCCACTTCGGGGTCGGTGTAGGCCACGCTGGGAATCACGCGGGCGTTGAAAGCCGCAGCCGCCAATTCCTTGTTGCCCTGCAGTTCACCGGCAATCACTTCAGCCGCCACATGGGCCTCGTGCACTGCCTTGTGCGCCAGCATGGGCTGGCCGACGATGTCGCCAATGGCGAAGATGTGGGGCACGTTGGTGCGCATCTGGATGTCGACGTTGATGAAACCGCGGTCGGTCACGGCCACGCCAGCTTTTTCGGCGGCAATCTTTTTGCCATTGGGCGTGCGGCCGACGGCTTGCAGCACCAGGTCGTACACCTGTGGCGCGGGGGCGGTGCCGCCCTCCTCGGCCGATGCAAACGTGACTTCAATGCCTTCCGGCAAAGCGCGGGCGCCTACCGTTTTGGTCTTGAGCATGATATTGTCAAAGCGCGGTGCGTTCATCTTCTGCCAGATCTTGACCAGGTCGCGGTCGGCGCCTTGCATCAGGCCGTCGAGCATTTCAACCACGTCCAGGCGCGCACCCAGCGTGCTGTAGACCGTGCCCATTTCCAGACCGATGATGCCGCCACCCAAAATCAGC
>JAQSDS010000131.1 GCA_029946045.1 Rhodoferax sp. | reverse complement strand
GGTTGGCCCGTGATGCGCCGTCGAGCGCCACATCGCCCTGCATTTCACCATCGACCTCCAGCCACGGCGCGTTTGCGCGCAACAACGCCAGGGTGTCACGCATCTTGACGGCGCTGGGCTGGTCGCTGCTGCCAAAGTTCGAATGCGACAACAAGGCGGCTTTGGGCGGGATGCCAAAGCGCATCATTTCCTCGGCAGCCAGCACCGTGATTTCGGCCAGCTGTTCAGCAGTAGGGTCGTAGTTGATATGGGTGTCGACCAAAAACACCTGCCGGCCAGGCAGCATCAGGCCGTTCATGCAAGCGTAGGTGTTGACCCCCGAGCGCCGGCCCACCACTTGATCGATGTACTGCAAATGCACCGAGGTGGTACCCCAGGTGCCGCAAATCAGGCCATCGACATAGCCTTTGTGCAGCAACATGCTGCCAATCAGCGTCAAACGCCGGCGCATTTCAATCTTGGCCACCTGCGCCGTCATGCCCTTGCGCTCGGTCATGCGGTGGTAGCTTTGCCAGAAGTCACGGTAACGCTCGTCGAGTTCGACGTTGACCACGGCGTAATCGATGCCTTCCTTGAGCCGCAAGCCAAATTTCTCAATGCGCTCGGCTATCACTTTGGGGCGACCAATCAGGGTCGGCATGGCCAGGCCTTCGTCGACCACAATCTGGGCGGCGCGCAGCACGCGTTCCTCTTCGCCTTCGGAAAAAGCCACACGCTTCTTGAGCGCCTTCTTGGCTGCGGTAAAGATCGGCTTCATCACCGTGCCCGAGGCGTAGACGAAGCTTTGCAGCTTTTCCCGGTAAGCGTCCATGTCGGTGATGGGTCGCAGCGCCACGCCGCTGTCGAAAGCAGCTTGCGCCACCGCTGGTGCGACCTTCATCATCAGCCGCGGGTCAAACGGCTTGGGAATCAGGTACTCGCGGCCAAAGGCCAACGGTTCACCGGCATAGGCTGCAGCGACCACTTCGCTTTGTTCCGCCTGCGCCAATTCAGCAATAGCGTGAACGGCAGCCATTTCCATCTCGACCGTGATGGTCGAAGCGCCAGCGTCCAGCGCACCACGAAAGATGTACGGGAAACACAGGATGTTGTTGATCTGGTTCGGGTAGTCAGAACGCCCGGTGCCAATGATGGCATCGTCACGCACGGTCTTGACCTCTTCAGGCGAGATCTCGGGCGTGGGGTTGGCCAAGGCAAAAATGATCGGATTGGGCGCCATGCGCTTGACCATGTCAGCCTTCAGCACACCACCGGCCGACAGGCCCAAAAAGACATCCGCGTTGTCGATCACTTCGCCCAGCTTGCGGGCATCTGTTTTCTGGGCGTAAATGGCTTTGTCCGGATCCATCAATTCGACCCGCCCTTCATACACCACGCCGGCAAGGTCGGTGACCCAGACGTTTTCGCGCGGAATGCCCAACTTGACCAGCAAGCCGATACAGGCCAACGCAGCCGCACCGGCACCCGACGTGACCAGTTTCACGTCCTTGGGCTCTTTGCCTGCCACCTTCAGCCCGTTCAGAATGGCCGCACCCACGGTGATCGCGGTACCGTGCTGGTCGTCGTGAAACACCGGAATCTTCATGCGCTCGCGCAATTTGCGCTCAACGTAAAAGCAGTCGGGGGCCTTGATGTCTTCCAGGTTGATGCCGCCAAAGGTGGGCTCGAGCGAGGCGATGATGTCGACCAGCTTGTCCAGGTCGTGCTTTTCGTCGATCTCGATGTCAAAGACATCAATGCCGGCAAATTTCTTGAACAGCACCGCCTTGCCTTCCATCACCGGCTTGCCCGCCAGCGGCCCGATATCGCCCAGGCCCAGCACGGCCGTGCCGTTGGTCACCACGCCCACCAGGTTACCCCGGCTGGTGTACTTGTAGGCATTGTTGGGGTCTTTGACGATTTCCTCGCATGGGATGGCCACACCGGGTGAATACGCCAGCGCCAGATCGTGCTGATTCACCAACTGCTTGGTTGCCGCAATGGCGATCTTGCCGGGGGTGGGGTACTGGTGGTACTCCAGGGCGGCGCGGCGCAATTCGGCGCGTTTGTCCTCAGCGGTGGCGGGTGCAGCTTGCGTCATGGGGTCTCCTGCTTATTTGCACCGGCTCAACAGAGTCGGCACTTGTGTTTGCTTGGGGAAGAAATTGTATGCGTTGACGTTGCCGCAACCTTTGTGGCGTTGTGCGCTTGACGGGCGCAGCAGTTTTGACTTGTCGAGCGGGCAAGGATTCCGGCTTATGCCACCAGTTTGGCCAGCTCGGCGCGGCGGCTGGTCTGCGCGCCGCTCAACGCAAAGCCTTTCAGAGCGTGGTCTGCGTCAGAAAACAGCCAGACACCGGGTTCACTTTGCGCCCACTGGCCTGCCGTGCCGGGTGGGGCTGAGGCCACCACCAGCGGCAAGGCAGGCGTCTTGATCGCCACGGGCATCAGTGGAAACTGAACACGGGTCGGCTGACCCACCAAGGTGGCGGCCAGCGCTTTGGCTGCGTGCATGATCGGCATGACGTAGGGCAGCGTGCGGCCGTTGGCATATTGCGCAGCGTCGCCCAGCGCATAGACGTTGGTGGCGTTGGTCTGCAACTGTGCGTCCACCACCAAGCCACGGTCACACGCCAGGCCCGCCGCTTGCGCCAGACTCAGGTCGGCACGCAAGCCGATGGCACTGAGCACCACATCGGCCAACAGCACCTCGCCATTGGCCAGCTGTACTTTCAAGCCAGCGCCCATCAAAGCCTGGTGATCGACCCGCTGCACCGTGGTGCCAAAGTGCCAGGTCACTCCCAGCTTGGCCAGGGCGTCGCGCAATTCCTCACTCAGGCCGGTTGGCAGCAAGGCGGCGATCGGGCTGGCCGACGGGTCCACCACGGTGACAGCAAAGCCTGAAGCGATCAAGTCGTTGGCAAATTCACAGCCAATCAGCCCGGCACCCATGATGACAACGTGCTTTTTGGCAGTGGCCGCTTTGTCCGTTTCCGGTCCAGGGGTCAGTCGCTCGTAAAAGACCGAAAAGTCCTGCAATGCATTGACCGACAGCACCGTGCTGGCAGCATCACCGGCCATGGGAATACGGATCGGTTGCGCGCCGGTGGCCAGTACCAGCTTGGCATAAGCAAAGTCGCCCGCGCTGGTCCGGACCATCTGCTTGGCGGTATCGATGGCAGTGACGCGGGTGTGCGCCTGCAAGGCGACGTTTTGACTTGCCGCCATGCTGGCCGCAGGCGTGGTGACCAACTGCGCCGGGCCCCGCTTTTGAGCGAAGGCGTTGGACAGCGACGGCTTGGCATAAAAGTCGCCGCTGTCGGCCGTGATCAACAGCACCGGCGTGGCTTTGTCGAGCTTGCGCAGCTCGCGCGCGGTGGTCCAGCCAGCCAGGCCCGCGCCGATGATGATGATGGGTTTTTGCATGGTGTTTGCTTAGGTGGTTGCAGCGCTAAAAAACGCACTTAAAGTGTTGGGGACAGAGCTACACACCTGTCCCGCAAGCTTGAAGTGTTGGGGACAGAGCTAAAGATCTGTCCCGCAAGGTATTAAATTTCAACCACTTCAAAGTCGGCTTTGGCGACGCCGCAGTCAGGGCAGGCCCAGCTCTCGGGCACGTCGGCCCATTGGGTACCGGGAGCGATGCCGTCTTCGGGGCGGCCAGCTGTTTCGTCATAGATGAAGCCGCAAACGATGCAAATAAAAGTTTTCATGGTGTTGTTCCAGTTTGAATGAGGTAGTTGGGGAGGCAGTGCGATATCAAGCGCTTACTTTGGCCAATTGGGCTTTGTAATGGTTGGCGTGGCGCTGTTCCACTTTGGCCAGCGCGGCGAAGCGTTTTTGCGCCTTGTCGAGGGTGGCCTTGAACTGAGCGGCATGCGCTTTGCTTTCTTCGATCTGCTCGTCCATTTCGGCGACAGCGGCAGCCTGGCCCTCGGCTTCGGCCGTGGCACGAAAGCCCGGGTACATCTCGGTGTACTCGTAGGTCTCGCCGTCAATGGCAATCTGCAGGGCTTTGGCAGGTGTCATGCTGGCCTTGGGATAAAGCAGGTCAAGGTGACCAAAGGCGTGCATTACTTCCTGGTCGGCGGTTTCTTCAAAGGTGCGCGCAGTGTCTTCGTCGCCCATGTCACGGGCCAGCTTGGCGAAATAACGGTACTTGATGTGGGCCATGGATTCGCCGGCAAAAGCCGCTTCGAGGTTGGCCATGGTCTTGATTTCGGGGCGGGTGCTTGCAGTCATGATGAACTCCTGAGGTTGAAAACAATTGACTGATAGAACGTTTCGATCAGCACAGAACGAATGTTAGTCTCAATCTATTGTTAAAGCCAATTGGAATTGGCTAATTGATTGATAGTGGCTATCGAAAGATGGCGCGGTGATGTCAGCGGTGATTGCCATGGCCATCCGGTGCGCTGACAATCCAGACCTCAACTCAAACCCAGGACAAGCCCGATGGTTCCAGCCCCTGATCCCCTGTTTCCACCGATTGAACCCTTCCGCAGCGGCCGCCTGGCTGTCGACGACCTGCACACCCTGTACTGGGAAGAATGCGGCAACCCGCAAGGCGTGCCGGTGCTGTTTTTGCACGGTGGCCCAGGCGCGGGCTTGTCACCCAAACACCGCCAGTTTTTTGACCCGGCGTTCTACCGCATCGTGCTGTTTGACCAGCGCGGGGCCGGCCAGTCCACGCCGCTGGGTGAAGTCCGGCAAAACACCACACCACTGCTGATCGACGACATAGAGCGCCTGCGGGTTCTGATGGGCATTGCGCAGTGGCTGGTGTTTGGCGGCTCCTGGGGTTCGACGCTGGCACTGGCTTATGGTCAGGCTCACCCCGAGCGTTGCACCGGCTTCATCTTGCGCGGCATTTTCCTGTGCACCCCGCCCGAATATGACTGGTTTCTGAATGGCATCCGCTGGTTTTTCCCCAAGGAACACGCCGAGTTTGTGGCGCCTATTCCGCTGGCCGAGCGCGGTGATTTGCTACAGGCCTATGGCCGGCGCCTGTTCAGCGCCGACCCGGTAGAAAACCTGCAGGCGGCGCGCGCCTGGAGTCGCTACGAGGGCAGTTGCCTGCATTTGTTGCCACACCCGGAAGTAGCCGACCAGTTTGGCTCGGATGCCGTTGCACTCGGCGTGGGCCGGCTGGAGGCGCATTATTTTTTGCACGATGCGTTTTTGAGCCAGGACCAGCTCATCCGCAACGTCGGGCGCATCGCGCAGCTGCCCGCCGTCATCATCCAGGGTCGCTACGACGTGGTGTGTCCGGCACTGTCCGCCTGGCGGCTCCATGAAGCCTGGCCACAAGCGAGTTTTGACATGATTGAAGACGCCGGCCATGCCGCCTTTGAACCCGGCATAGCGGCTGCCCTGGTGGCTGCTACCGAAAAATTCAAGCTGACCGGCACGCTGTAATCGCGGCACGCCCGCTACGTCAATCGCG
>JAQSDS010000130.1 GCA_029946045.1 Rhodoferax sp. | reverse complement strand
TCCAGGCTCAGGCGGCCCTCGGATTTGTCGAGCAAGCGCAGCACAGCGCGTTCGCCGTGGGCACTGGGCAGCGTGGACACCCGCACATCCACCGCCCGGGTGCCAATGCGCAGGCTGATACGGCCGTCCTGCGGCAGGCGGCGCTCGGCAATGTCGAGTTCGGCCATGATTTTCAGGCGCGAGATCAGTGCGGCGTGCAGTGCCCGGTTGGGTTGTACTACTTCGCGCAGCGTGCCATCGACGCGAAAACGCACCGACGAATGGCGCTCGTAGGGCTCGATATGGATGTCGCTGGCACCGTCGCGCGCAGCTTGTGTCAGCAGCGCGTTGAGCATACGGATGATGGGCGCATCGTCCGAGGTCTCCAGCAGGTCTTCGATGGCAGGCAGCTCCTGCATCATGCGCGACAGGTCGGCGTCGCTTTCGACCTCGCTGACCACGGCGGCCGCGCTTGATTCGCCCTGGGCATAGGCGACACTGATGCGCTGGATCAAGGCGTTGGCCGCCAGCGTCTGCAATTGGCTGTGCGGGTATTTGCGCAGCACTTCACCGACGGCGCCGGGCGCAGACCCAGGATGAACCAGCAGCGTGAAGGTACCGGCGTCTTCTTCCAGCAGCAGCTGGTGGGTTCTGGCAAAGGCATAAGGCAGGGGGTAGCGCATGGACCAGCTCGATTGCGATGGCTTATTGCGCAGGCACGCCAAGCGGGGCAGGTGGATTGCCCGCAGTCGCCTTGACTGGTGCTGGTGGCAGCAGCGGTGCCTCGTTGATGGGCACCAGACTGCTCGGCTTGGGCTGGGCCGTTTGCAGGCCGGCACGCATCAGGTCATAGCGGTCCAGCGACAGCTGACCGGTGCTCTGCGCGTCGCGCACCACCACCGGGCGCAAAAACACCATGAGGTTGGTTTTTTTGCGGGTGCGGGCCTCGCTTTTGAACAGGTTGCCAAACAGCGGCACATCGCCCAGGCCGGGTACTTTTTCCTCGTTACCCGAGTATTCGTCCTGCAGCAAGCCGCCCAGAACCACAATGGCACCGTCTTCCACCAGCACGTTGGACTCGATGGTGCGCTTGTTGGTGGTCGGACCGTTGGGGGCATTGACGCTGGAGGCCAGCACATTAGAGACCTCCTGGTAAATGGCCAGCTTGACGGTGCCGTTTTCGCTGATTTGCGGCTTGACCTTGAGCGTCAGACCGACATCCTTGCGCTCGATGGTCTGAAACGGGTTGACGGAACCATTGCTGCTGCCGGTATTGGTGAACTGGCCGGTGACAAACGGCACGTTCTGGCCAATCACGATTTTGGCTTCCTCGTTGTCGAGCGTCAGCAAGTTGGGGGTGGAGAGCACATTGCCGCTACCGGAGTCTTCCAGGAAACGCGCCAGAAAGCCGAGCACATAGACCCCATTGGTTTGCTGCACTGCGCCAAAATTGAGACCGCGTGGCGGTGCCACGGTACCGCTTGCCGCACCTGTCGCCAGGTTGATGATGTTCTTGCCGCCGGTGCCAAAGTTGCTGCCCAGCAGGCCAATCACACCGTCGCCGGCCTTGCCCAAGGGGCCCTGCCACTGGATGCCGAACTCAGCCGCCCGGTCGGCGCTGACCTCGGCAATCAGGCTCTCAACAAACACCTGGGCGCGCCGGCCATCGAGCTTGTCGATGACGGCGCGCAATTGCCGGTATTGCGGCTCGGGTGCCGTGATGATCAGCGAATTGGTGGCCACATCGGCCTGAATCTGGCCGCCGGTGGTGGCCGCTGGCGTCACTGCGCCACCCGCAGCACCCGCTGTCGCGGTGGACGCACCAACCGAGGCCGCGTTGCCGCCGATGGCGGCACGCAAGGTGGCGGCCATTTTGGTGGCGTCGGCATTTTTCAGATAGACCACATGAATGTTGCCTGAGGCGTCCTTGCCGCTGTTTGCGTCAGGCTGATCCAGCCGTGCCACCAGCGAGCGAGCCAGTGCCAGCTGGGCACCATTGGAGGCACGCAAAATCAGGCTGTTGGAGCGCGGCTCAGCGATCAGCGTGGTCTTGAAAGCAGTGTCGACCTGCCCTGCCGGGGCGCCCGAAGCACTTGAACCCAGCAAGCGCAGCACCAGTGGTGCCAGGTCGGATGCAATGGCGTGCTGCAACACAATCACCTCGACATCGGTGGCGTTGGCCACGTCCATGGCGGCAATGATGCGGCCCATGCGGCGCAGGTTGTCAGCGTAGTCGGTGATCACCAGCGAGTTGTTGCCCGGGTTGGCGTTGATGGTGTTGTTGGGGCTGATCAGGGGCCGCAGCACCGGCACCAGGTTGTTGGCCGATTCAAAGTTGAGCTTGAAAATTTGGGTGGCAATCTGGTTGCCCGCGGGCAGCTTGCCGTCGTCCCCCTCCTGCACGGTGACACCGGCACTTTGCAGCTTGGCATCGGCCTCGGGCACCACCTTGTACAGGCCGTCAGCCTCGACCAGGGTGTAACCCTGAAGACGCAGCGCCGCCACAAACTGGCCCATGGCGGCAGCCCGGCTGACGGGCTTGTCGGTCACCAGGGTGATGGTGCCCTTGACGCGCGGATCCACCACCACGTTGAGCCCGGTGATGCTGGCAAAGGTGCGCGCCACCGCGTCGATCTCAGCGTTGTTGAAGTTGAGCGTCACCGGCGCACCCGGCCGCACCGCAGTCTGGGCCGTGGCGCCCGGAGGAAATATCGCCATCGCCACCGTCAACAGGGCGCTGGCGGCAATCGAAGAAACACGCAGATGGGAGTTCAATTTGGTCATGCTGGTTCAACCTACCTTGATGATGGAACGCGCGCCATTGCGCCGCCCAATGAGGTTCAAAAGATTCGACAGTGCCGCCTGGTGTTCCGGGACGGCGCTGGCCTCGCCATTAAAGCGCAGTTGTCCACCCACCCATTGGCCGCTGCCAGACATGTGCAGGCTGCCTTGCAGCGTTGTCAGCGCCAAAGTCACCGGCGTGCCGCCGTTCAAACTTAATCGGTAGCTGCCCATGGGGCGCAGCGTGGACAAGTGTGACGACAGGTTCATGGCATCGAGTTGCGCCGCGCCCGTCATCAGCATCCGACCGGCCGCCCAGGCCAGTGTCAGACCCTGCGTGCTCAGCTGCAGGTCGCCCCGCGGCTCGATGGTGTTCCAGGGTGTGCCCAGGCCTGTCAGCAAGCTGGCCGGCCACTGCGACTGGGCATCCGACAGTGTCACTTGCAAGCCATTCCAGCGCGGCTGCAGGCGCATCGCCCAGGCTTGCTGCATGCAGCAGTCGGCGTTCAACTGCAGGGTGGCGCCGTTCAGGGCGGGGGCAAAATTCCAGACCAATCGCCCGGGCAAGCTGGCGGCCTCTTGACTGTCCAAGCCCCCTGTCAACATGACGCGGGCCGAGCCGGCCCAGACCGTGCCACGTGACTCGACCAGCACCACCTGACCCCGGCTGGCCTGCTGCAGCCACGAAGACAACCAGCGCGCCGGCGCAAAAAGCACGGTGCTCAGCGCCAAACCCAGCAGCGTACCGGCCAGCGCCCAGCGCCAGGGAGTGCTGCCCGACATTCGATTCATGACCGCGCACCCAGATTCAGCACCAGGGTGCCGTCCCAGCTGCCTGCCGGGTTGCGCACCAGACGCGCCTCCGTAGGCGCCAAATGGGCGTTTTGCCTGACCGTGGCGAGCCACTGCGCCAGCACAGCGGCGCTGACCGCCTTGAGCGTGACGGTGACACGATCGCCTTGCGCCGTCATTTGAGCGCCGGCACCCAGCGGCACCAGGGCAGCGTCCAACGCCTGACGCGCCTGCTCCGCTGAAAGCACGGGTTGTGCCTGCAAGGCTTTGGCCTGGGCTTGCAGACGCTGCATGTGTTGCAGTTGGGTATCCAGCGCCTGGTGTTGTGCCGGTGCCGCCTTGAGCACAGCCAGCGCCGGTGCCAAGGCCAGCCCCCACAACAAGGCCAGGCCTGTTAACGCCCCAGCCAACAGCGCCCAGCGCTGTTCACGCGGTGCCACGCTGCGCCAGCGGGTTTGTAATTGCATCCACAGCTTCATGGTGTCGGCCCCGGTTTGAGTAGCCACTGCGCGCCATCCCAGCTGGCAGTCAGGCTCTGCTGTTTGAGCGCGAGGGCCACCCGCGCCTGCTCTGATGCAGACGCCACCCCCGTTTTGACACGCAATTCCTGCGCTGCGTAATCAAGCGCCGTCAAGGTTTGCGTGACGGGCACCGCCGCGCCAAACGAAGCCAGCATGGCTTCCAGGTCCGAACCCGTTGCCGCGCCGCTGGCACGCTGCAAAGCAGCCACTTCGCGCGCCATTTGCAGCGGTGCATCAACCACCACCGGTATGTTTGGAAAGGTAGTGCTCAGCACCGCACGCACGGCCTGACGTTTGGCCTGCAACGCTGCCTGCTCGCGCAAGGCCCAGGCATTCAAACCCAGCAGATTGACCAGCACCAGCGCCAGCAAGGACAGGCGCGCCGCGCGCCATGACGGGGCAGACAAGATACTTTTGACGCCCTGGGACCATTGCGCCAAAACCCGATCCCGGTTGGCATTGACCAGCTCAAACTGGGCCAGATCCCAGGGGGTTTGTGCCGCCTGCAGCAGGCGCTGGGCGCGCTGCTGCAAAGTAACAGGGCGCTTGAAAAGACCTTCAGCCAATGCCGCCACCGCAGGTTCGGCAACGACATCAGGCAACAGGCCATCAGCGGACGGTGCACCCAGCCAGGTCACAGCGGCAGCGGACAGGGGGCACAGCAACAAATTCCCGCCCACCACCATCGGATGTTGCTCATCACCCACCACATACAGCGTTTGCGCCAGCGCTTCAGGCGTGAATTCGGGCACGATGCGGCTGGCAGAAAAACCGGCCTGAGCCAGGGCCTGCACATGCCCGGTGAGCCAGCGCCGGTCGCAGGCCACCACCCACACCGGTGTCTCGCCCACTGGCCGGGGCTGCAATGCCAGGTGCAACTGCGCCGGCTCGTCGAGCAGCTGGTCTTCGAGCAATCCGTCCAAAATGGCACGCAGACGGCTGGCACCCCGCTCAGCCATCAGGCCGCGCGTCAGGCTGCCTTTGGGCAACTGCACCTGATGCCAGGACAAGGCTTGCATAGGCAGCAGCAAAAGTACTTCGGTCTGGCGATCCGGCAGCTGCGGCAACAAGACCAGCGGCGCACTGGCACAGCGGATCTCGGCACTGCTGGCAGAAGTCTGAACGTAGTCATACAGCGCGCTGGCGTCAGCGCCGGCTGTGGGCAGGGTAATGAGGAGCGAGTTCATGGTGTGAAGCTTCAGATCATTGTAAGAGCGGCTGGCTGCCCAAAACCACTTCGCGCGTGCGACTCAGGATTTTGACCTCCATGCCGTCGCGTTGCAGCACCGAGGTTTCCTGCAGCATGGTCTGGCCGACCCGAAGTTGCCCGGTCACGCTGAAAAAACGGCTGGCCACGGCGTGCATGGCGGCAT
>JAQSDS010000129.1 GCA_029946045.1 Rhodoferax sp. | reverse complement strand
GTGCCAGCGCACGCACCTATTTCTGCCTGTGCTACGGTGACGTCACGGTCACCCCCACTGCCGCACCGCACGAACAATTAAGCTACAAGACAGAGCACCATGACTACCCGGTATTCATCTACAACGAGCTTTCCATGCCCAAAATGGTGAAACCGCAAATGATGCTGCCCGCCGGGGTGATTGACCACACCGATGCGGAACTGATCCTTCTGGAAAGCCTGGTAGGCCGCCAAGTGCCCTTTAGTGAGAGCGATAGCTACTATTGACCGCTCAATGGAGGCGCAGTCTTGATGATTTCCTCAACCGTCCGCGCAGAGGGCCGCGCACTTGCGAACTGAAGATTCAGGATTTACCTCCCCACTATGGAGCCATCAAGCAGCGAACCGTTTGCTGCCGTCCAGCCAGGTTGAGTGGATCCGGATGTCCTGAATCTTATCGGGCGCGACCTTGTGCGGATCCTTTTCCAGCACCACCAAATCAGCAGCTTTGCCGGGCTCCAGGCTACCGCAGACGTGATCAAGGTGGCACTGCCAAGCTGCATCAAGGGTTACCGCGCGCAGGCCTTGCGCCACCGTGATCCGCTCCTTTTCGTTCAGGATACCGCCTCCTTCACGCATATCACGTAGCACCGCGTTCTGCACGCAGCGCAGGGGGTCGATGGGAGTAACGTTGTAGTCCGAGTGCAAAGATATCCGCAGTCCGGCGTCGAGTGCCGAGCGACAGGGGTCCAGCCGGTCGGCACGCTCCTGCCCGAGCAGCCGGTCACGAAACGCCCGGCCCCAGAAGTGAACGTGCCCGATCAGGAAAGACGGCGAAATGCCCATGGCTTTCATTCGCGCGATCTGGTCGTCATGAAGAATGCTGCAGTGCTCGATGCGGTGCCGAAGCTGGTGGCCTCCGGCTTGACCCGTGGCCTTCTGGAAGGCGTCCAAAGTGACGTCGATGGCGGCATCGCCATTGGCATGGATGCCAAGTTGCCAGCCCGCCTGATGTGCCTCGCGAATAACGTGCTCGATCTCCTCTGGGGTGTAGTTCAGGGCACCCCGATTGGTGCTACCGAGGTAGGGCTGTCTTTGGTAGCCCGACCCGCCCTGGTTGGAACCATCAGACCAGGCCTTGATGCCGTTGAGGGTCAACCTGTTGGAGCGTGCCCCGGGTCGCAAACCCATTTGTTGCCACTTTTTGAAGTGGGTGGACACCAGCATGCCGGCATAGCGCACCCCGGGGTCGCCCTGCATGACTTTGTCGATGAGCGCCAGGTCCGCCTCGCCATACAAGCCACCGATGCCGCAGTCGTGCAGCGCGGTGCACCCTTTCTTTGACGCATCGTCCAGGTCTGCCCGCAAAAATCCGACAAACTCCTCCGGCCTTGGCGTGGGAAGGACCGAGACGAAAGGCTGGAAGGCCGGGGGTTCCTCGAGCCTTCCGGTCAGTTCACCACTGGCGTCGCGCATGAAGCGGCCTTGCGGAGGGTCGGGCAAGGCCTTGGTCACCTTGGCGAGTTCAAACGCTTTGGTGTTGGCGTAGGCGACGTGTCCGTTGGACTCCAGGACGAAGACGGGCACATGAGGCGACACGCGGTCGAGGTCCTGCAGGGAAAAAGGCTGGCCCGACATGATGGACGGATCCAGCATCTTGCCAAGCACCCAATCTCCGGGTTTGGCCTGGGCGGCGGCCTGCGCGATCTTGCGCCGGGCGTCATCCATGTCTGCCGTGGTGAACGGGCCGACGTCGAGCCAGGGGCGCAGCCCGCAAAAGTTGGAGTGCATGTGCGGATCGACGAAGCCCGGCAAAACGGTCTGATCACCGAAATCCACCACCTGGGTGTGCTTGCCTTTCAGGCCCATGAGGTCAGCGCGACGCCCGACGGCCATGATGCGTCCGCGACGAGACGCGATGGCTTCCACCCGCGGTGTGTTGGCCGACATGGTGAGGATGTTGTTTGCCAGGAAAAGGGTGTCTGCGGCACCGCTGTCCGGCGGGGCAGCCTCTGCCCGGTCGGTGCCTGCGCCCAGGCCGGTCAGACCCGTGAAAAGCAAGCCTCCTGCGATGCCCTTGAGCAGGTCACGCCGGTCTGAATAAGCCCTCATAAACTGCATCATCTTGCCGTTGCAGGCATTGCACATGTGGTCACCACTTTCCCAAAATTTGAATCGGATTGACATGGCAAGCACGGGTGCGGAGCTGTCCGCCATCATGAGCCGTTCCAGTCATGAGTAACTCTAGCACATCGATTTTCAAGAAAGGCACCATGAAGCCTGGGCGCGTCCCCGCTTACCTGCGATTTGCTTTGTCCGGTCGTTGGTCGTAGCGGTTGGGGATACCGTCGCCGTCAAGGTCGCGGTCATACTGGTTCCTGATACCGTCGCGGTCGAAGTCGCCGTAGGGGCCGCGACGCTGCCATTGCGGCCCGCCGTGACGCCAGCCATTGCCATAGCGCCGGCCGTCGTCGTAACGCTGGTAGTAGTTGGGTGGCGGCGCGTAAAACGTCCGGGGTTGCACATACACAGGCGCCGGCTGCACGTAGAAGCCAGGAACCTGGACGCCGATAGAGAAGAACACATCGCTACGTGCGTGTACCGACGAAGCCGCCACGAGCGCGCCAAGTGCGACTGCAGCGGCAGCGATAGATTGAGTGGAAATAAAACGTTTCATACAAACTCCTTGCGTTGTTGTGACATGCAGTTTGCATGCACCAGACTGAACGCAAGCTGAACCGACTCAATAAAAACATTTGGCGGTGCTGAATCTGGAGCAAGAGCAAGGCCGCCGCTGAAACGATTTGTCAAAAGCCTCGGGTGCACGTTTACCCGGGCACGTCCACGACAAAGCCCTCAACAAAGCTTGCCTGCTCGCCCTTGTGCAGGTAGCCCAAGGGGTTGGCTACCACCTGGCAGGCAAATTCATGACCGTCCTGGTTGCCGCGCACGGTGTAGTTGTGGGCGCAGTGCAAATGGCCGTGCATCCACACTTGGGCAAAAGGCAAAAGCTCATCCAGCGCGTTGCAGAATCCGGCTGTGCCCGGTTGCTGCCCGTACCTGGGGTCGGCACTTTGCAGGGTGGGCGCAAAATGCGTGACGACCACAGTCGTGCCAGCGAACGGCGTCAGCAATGCTCCGCTAAGCCATGCCTGGCACCCAAGCGACACCTCGCGCATAGCGTCTGCCAGCATCGGTTGACCTTGATGCAGGGTGGTGTTTTTAGACAAATAGTAATTGGCTGCGCGAAAGGCTTTTTCACGCTGCTGCAGTTGCCTTGTTACACTCTTCTCGGCTTTGGCAAAGGCGTCAAAGTCACTCCACAAGGTCGTGCCAACAAAACGAACCGAGCCGATGGTGATGATTTCCTGCTCAAGCCATTCAATCCCGAGGTTTTGACAAAGCTGACGCAGTCTGACGTACGTGTCGGCAAATTCCAAACCATCGAACTCGTGATTTCCAGGCGTAAAGAGCACTCTGGGCCAGGGCGAAGCAGGCCGTTTTGGTGAAAACCTCTCCAAACCGAAATCGCTCCCTGTGAGAAGCGACCCAGTCTGGTAAGAACCGATGTCCCCGGCGAGCACCAACACATCCACGTCGGCTGCATGCTGTGGCAAGAACTCAGGGTGGAGCTCCAGGTGGAGGTCTGAAAGCAATTGAATGCGCATGAGACGATGAGTCTAAGGCAGACGCATGTATGCATTGCTCCGGCCCGTGCGCTGGCTAAAATTAGTTACAGGCCACTAATAATTGCTGCGATGCAACATTTATTTCCAATTTGCTCCTAATCCCTCTACAATACACTCATGCTGCACTGCAACATAACAATCCCGACGGGTTGCTGAAGCATATGCCCTCCCACTTAATCAAGGAAACTGAAATGAACAACACTGCTGAAAAATTCGCCGCCACATCTAAAGCCAACCTGGAAGCCGTGCAAGCCCTGGCTACCAAGGCACAAGCTGGTGTGGAAAAGCTGGTTGACCTGAACATGGCTACGTCCAAAGCTGCTGTGAGCGAGTCGTTCGAACACGCCAAAGCCGTTCTCGGCGCCAAAGACGCACAAGCACTGGCCGCCCTGCAAGCTTCGCTGGCCAAGCCGCTGGCTGAAAAGACAAGCGCCTACGCTCAGGAATTCCAGAAGATCGTTGCTGGTGCCAGCGCCGAGTTCACCAACGCCGCCCAAGCCAACATGGCTGATGTGCAAAAGGGCTTCGCAACCCTGATGGAAAGCGCAACCAAAGGCGCACCCGCTGGTTCCGAGTCCGCCATGGCCTTTTTCAACCAAGCCATGAGCGCCAGCCAGAATGCATTCAAGACGGCACAAGCTTCGGCTCAGCAAGCTGTCGACGCAGCCCAGGCCAACTTCACCGCAGCCACCAAGCAGGCTACCGAAGTTGTCAAGAAGGCCACCAAGACCGCATGATCTGCCGACTGATTTGGCAAGAATGACTTAAGCGGCACCTCCGGGTGCCGTTTGTATTTTTGCGCCAGCACAAGGTGATCAACATGCGAATTCAAACCGAACATCCGGCACAAGCCTCAGCCCTGCCGGCTGATGAACGGGTTTTGCTGCTGGAAGAGGTTAATCTCAAGTGGCTGTTGGCAGGCATGGGGCTGTGGATTGACATGTCGCGTTTTCACAATGAACCCAGCTATGCGGCTCGCTTCCTGGCGCTGGCCGAGGCGTCAAATTCACCAGCGCTGCGCAAATGCGCCGCGTCCTTGCAAGGCATACAAGAAAGCACTTGCCAGTAGCGTACGATCAACGTGATGAACTTTACCAAGACAGGCCTGGCGGCCGTGAGCGCGTTTCTGGCCATGATGTTCGCCGTGACAGGCTGCAGCACCACGCCCACCCCATCTTCTGCAACGGCTCCGAAAGCAAAACCGATCATCGCACTCGCCCTGGGCGGCGGGGCAGCCAAAGGCTTTGCGCACATTGGCGTCATCAAGGCGCTGGAGGCGCAGGGGATCGTTCCCGATATGGTCATCGGCACCAGTGCCGGGTCGCTGGTCGGTGCCCTTTATGCGTCCGGCAAAAGCGGCTTCGAATTACAAGAAATGGCGATCCCGTTCGATAAATGGCAATTTATTGATTGGGGCATGCCCAATCGCGGCTTGATGAAGGGCGATGCCCTGACCAAGTTCGTCAATTCAGCCGTGGGTGGCCGACCGATCGAAAAGTTTTCCAAAAAATTTGGCGCTGTCGCCACCGACCTTCAATCAGGTGAGCCCGTCGTGTTTCGCTCGGGTGATGCCGGCATTGCGGTACTGGCTTCCAGCAGCGTGCCGCTGGCTTTTCAGCCCGTAACCATCCGCGGCCGGCAGTATGTCGACGGCGGCCTGACCAGCCCGGTACCGGTCAAACTGGCCTATGACATGGGCGCCAGCTTTGTCATCGGTGTTGATATCTCCGACAAGCCGCAGAGTGGCAGCATCAGCAGCACCATGGACGTGGCGCTGCAAACCCTGGCGATCATGGG
>JAQSDS010000128.1 GCA_029946045.1 Rhodoferax sp. | reverse complement strand
CAGAGGCGTCGATGCCGATCACATCCTCTATTTCAGAGCGGGCGTTGTCAGGGTCGGCATTGGGCAAGTCCATCTTGTTCAATACCGGCACCACTTCCACGCCCAGGTCGAGCGCGGTGTAGCAATTGGCCACCGTTTGCGCCTCCACACCCTGGCTGGCGTCTACCACCAGCAAGGCACCTTCGCAGGCCGACAGGGAGCGGCTGACCTCGTAGGAAAAGTCGACGTGGCCGGGGGTGTCGATCAAATTGAGGTTGTAGACTTGGCCATCGCGCGCCTTGTAGTGCAATGCCGCCGTTTGGGCCTTGATGGTGATGCCGCGCTCTTTCTCGATGTCCATCGAGTCCAGCACCTGCGCTTCCATTTCGCGCTCCTGCAAGCCACCGCAACGCTGGATCAGGCGGTCGGCCAGGGTCGACTTGCCATGATCAATGTGGGCAATGATGGAGAAATTTCTGATGTTTTGCATCCAGGAAGACCGATTTAAAGAGTAATTGAGCCACAGAAAAAAGGGCGCGTTCCAGAGAGACGCGCCCCGAACCAAGAAATTGGCTACACCAAAATTAAGTGCCCGATTGTAATTAAGTTAGGCCGCCCCCAATTCGATGCCTTGCGGGTCAGGGATTGAATCGGATCACCGTGTACTGGGCCCAATCGCCGCGACGGTAAAGAATATTGACCGGTTTGGCTTTGTCCAGATCGGTGACGAGTTTTTCAAAGCCTGCCACATTGGTCACTGTCACATTGGCTACCGCCAAAATCACATCCCCCTCACGCAAGCCCGCGCGCGCTGCGGCACCGCTGGTTGCCTTGACCTGCACACCCGCTTTGATCTTCAACTCTTTTTTGGCAGCATCGGTTAAATCGCTTAGTTCAAGTCCCAGGCTTTGCGTCACTTTTGCCTCGGGCGCTTTGGCCGCTTTCTCGACGGTTTGGGACGCTGTTTTTTCGGCTTCAATCTCGGCCACCGTCACGCTCAACTCCTTGCTGGCACCCGCTCTAAAGACCGTCAAGCTGCTCTTGGCACCCGGCTTGGTACTGCCCACCATGCGTGGTAAATCACTTGATTTTTCGACCTTCTTGCCAGCAAATTTAATGATGATGTCACCAGCTTCAACGCCGGCTTTGTCTGCCGGGCCACCCGTTTCCACGCCGCGCACCAAGGCACCGTAAGGCGCGCCCAAGCCTCTGGACTCAGCCTCCTCCTTGGTGACCTGCTCAATTTGCACGCCAATGCGGCCCCGTGTCACGCGACCGGAGGCACGCAGTTGCTCGCTCACGCGCACTGCTTCATCCATCGGAATGGAAAACGAAATGCCCATGGAGCCGCCCGAGCGCGAATAAATCTGGCTATTGATACCCACCACCTCGCCGCGCATATTGATCAGCGGACCGCCAGAGTTACCCGGGTTGATCGCCACGTCAGTCTGAATGAAGGGCAAATAGTCGCCAGTATCGCGTTGCTTGGCGCTCACAATGCCAGCCGTCACCGAGTTCTCCAGGCCAAACGGCGAGCCAATCGCCATCACCCATTCGCCGACCTTGAGGCGACTTACGTCGCCCACCTTGACCGCGGGCAGGCCAGTGGCGTCAATCTTGACCACGGCCACGTCGCTGCGCTTGTCGGCACCGATGATTTTGGCTTTGAATTCGCGCTTGTCGGTGAGGGTGACAATGACTTCATCAGCCCCCTCAACCACATGCGCGTTGGTCATGATCATGCCATCCGAGGTCAGGATAAAGCCTGAACCGACACCGCGCGGCTGGTCTTCCTGGTCGGGTTGCTGGCCATGTCCGGGCGGCGGGCCTTGCCGCGGACCATTCGGAATATTGGGTATGGGCAGGCCAAAACGACGGAAAAACTCCAGCATGTCCGGGTCGATCTGACCCCCTTGAGCCGGGCGGCGCGAGACTTTTTCCAGCGTTCGGATGTTGACCACCGACGGCCCCACCTGTTCCACCAGATCGGTAAAGTCAGGCAGCGCGCGCACCTGGGCCATCACCGTTGCCACGGGCCATAACACGGTCGATGCAGTGACTGCCATGGCGGCACTGAGGACGCAGGCAGACAAGGCTTTTGGATTGAGTCGAATCATGATTGACCTTTTAAAAAAATACGAAACTAGTTGGAGACTCATTTTTTTCTTTCAAGCCCCTGGACAAAAACGGCCAGGGTTTTGGCTGGCACCTCGCCCACAGCCGTGATCCACCAGGACCCCAGACGACGCGTCAGCATGTGGGTGGCGCCCATGGCCATGGGCTCAGGTGTTGCCATTTTGTTGTGCCGATCAGCGTCAAAATTTTCCATGAACAGCGACACCGACGCCAGACCGTCCGAAAAGACCCACTGCACGGTGTTGTCTGCGGGTTCAGTTTGACCCGCGCTGAGCCTTTTGTGGCAGGCCATCGGCTCGAAACCAGCCACCTGCGATTTAAGCAACCAGCCCTCCTGGGCCGGCGTGGTTTTAATCAATTGGGGCTTATGGACCTTGAACCCTTCGGTGTTCTCCATCAGTGCAACCAAGTTGGCCATGCTGACGGGCTCGGCCAATTTCAGTTCCGAGAATGCGGCCTGTTCCAGAACCGCCTGGGCCGCGTCAAGGGTTTGCAGCTTGAGCACAACGCCGCTGTCACGCTCGGTCCAGACTTTGTAGCCAAAGCGAAGGGCATCGACCGGCACCAATTGCACCACCTCCGCAACATGGCCGGCAACACGTTCATGTCCGAGTACCTTCAGGCCATAAAACCGGGCAATGGACGAGTCAGCCCGGTTCAGCAAGTTGGGAAACAAGCCAAAGGACTCCCGGGTTTCAGAAATGACCAGGCGCCGCTCTGGCAAAAACGTGACCACCTGGTCATTGCGCCGAAACGTGGTGCGCGCCATCCCGCTCAGGGCATCCACCCGTTCGATTTGCTGCTTGCCGTCGCAGACATGCCAAATGCGTGCCGACGACATGGTGTCGCCTGCAGTCACGACAAAAATGCCTACATAGGTCTGCTGCCGGGCGGCCTCGTGCAGGCGCATCAACCAGCGGCTGATTGGTGCGTCTTCGGCCTGGATCGAACGCGGCGTCGAAGGGCTCGACGCGCTTTGCGCCCAGAGCACGCTGGCATGACAAGCCAGACTCAAGCCCAGTAACACAAGCGCATGGCGACTCAACGTGCACCCTCTTCAAAAGTGGCGTTGCGCAAAAAACCGGTTGGGGCTTGCAGTGCCGATGTGCCGCCAAACTGGCGATGCGCCGCCAGCAAGGCATCGAGTTGCGGATCACGAATCATGACCGACCCGGTACTCTGGGGACTGGCGCGCGCAACGGCTGGCGCCAAAAGAGGCGCAGCCGACGGCGCAACGGCCAGTTGGGGACCGGACGAACCCAAGCCTTGATAGCCTTGCCAGGCAAGCACGGCCACCGCAGCCATCGACGCAAGCCCAACCACCAGACGCCACCGGTGGTCGTTGGCGCCTGCCAGCGACGCGCCGGGAAGGCTGTCTGCCTCTGGCGCCTTTTGTAAATTCAATGGCGCGGTCTCGTGCTGCAATTTAGTACGCAGCCGCAGCACAAAATCGGTCTCGTGTGCGCTCACGTCGGCTTGGCCGGTGCGCATGACGTTGCCCACCACATGGTAGGCGTGCCAGTTTTGGCGGGCCTCGCTGTTGTGCTCAAGATGGGCCATGGCGCGCGTGAATTCGCTGTCGCGCAATTCACCGTCAACCAGGGCCGAAACCAACGCACTGTTTTCAATCAAGCTGTCTGTCATTTTTGTCCATGCCTCGGGTGTGATGCCTTGCCCTGATTCGAACCGCGATAGTTACCAACGTTTGCCCGTCTGCTTTTCCAGCATGGGTCGTACCTTGCCAGACACCGCCTCGCGCGCCCGGAAAATGCGCGAGCGCACGGTACCCAAGGGGCAATTCATCACGTCTGCAATTTCCTCATAACTCAATCCATCTATTTCGCGCAGGGTCAGGGCCTGTTTCAAATCGTCAGGCAAAGCCTCCAGCGCCGCGTTCACCGCCTGGCCAATTTCCTTGGCCGCCAAAACCGATTCGGGTGTTTCATCAGTGCTTGGTTCATTTCTGCGTTGAAAAGTTTCATCGTCTTCGTCACTGGATTGCAAAGCACTCTGAAACACGGCAGGATCATTTTTAAGTTTGAGCAAGAAACGCTTGGCGGTATTGACGGCAATGCGGTAAAGCCAGGTGTAGAACTGCGCCTCGCCACGGAACTGATGCAGCGCCCGGTAAGCACGAATGAACGTCTCCTGGGCAATGTCTTCCACCAGGTTGCTGTCTCTTACCATGCGCCCAATCAGCCGCTCGATGCGGCGCTGGTACTTGATCACCAGCAGCTCGAAAGCACGCTGGTCACCCGCAACGGCCCGCTCGACCAGCATGGCGTCGCTGTCGCCAGGGTGCTGCGTCGGGTCTGACGGAGGGGGCTGATCAGCAGGCATTCAGACCTCAGGCGACACGGTCAAACGCGAGGGATCGGGGCGGGAAGCAGGGGCAAACAGGGCGCGACGCAAGGCCAGCCAGCGCTCGGGCTGGGCCAGTTGCGCCGGCCAGACCCACACCGCCGACCCGGTCTGCGGAAGCAAACAAAGCAGCAAACTGTGCTGCACGTCGAGAATCACCTGCGTTGTCACCAGCGCGCTGCGAGTTCCCGCCTGCAGGGTCCAGTCCTGGCCGTCCCAAACCAGTTGCGCCTGGGGCGTGTGTATCACGCGCCACACCGCCCAGCCACAAAAAATCAGCCAGAGCGCCCAGCCCAAAGCATGACCCGCCCCGTGCTGCGCCGACAACCACCACCAGGCGGCTTGCGCCACAGCCCCCGCCAAGCCCACAGCCAGGGTCAAGACCAGCTGAAAATGCGAACGCCCCACCGGATAAGTCACCGCTGGGGCGTTGTACATGGCGCTGGAGCTGGAGCGTCAGGGCGCCCGCTTGAAGACCAGGGATCCGTTGGTACCGCCAAAGCCAAAATTATTTTTGACAGCCACGTCGATCTTCATGTCCCGCGCGGTGTTGGCGCAGTAGTCCAGGTCGCATTCGGGATCCTGGTTGAAGATGTTGATGGTGGGGGGACTCTTCTGGTGGTGTAAGGCCAGCACCGTGACCAGAGACTCCAGACCACCCGCGCCACCGAGCAGGTGACCCGTCATGGACTTGGTGGAATTCACCACCACGTTTTTGGCATGGCTACCCAAAGCCGCCTTGATGGCATTGGACTCATTGACATCGCCCAAGGGTGTCGAGGTGCCATGGGCATTGACGTAATCGACCTGGTCGGCATTGAGGCCGGCGTTGTTCAGGGCACTCACGATGGCGCGGCGCGGGCCGTCCATGTTGGGCGCGGTCATGTGACCCGCATCGGCGCTCATGCCAAAACCGGCCAGCTCGGCATAAATCTTGGCGCCGCGTGCCTTGGCGTGTTCGTATTCTTCGAGCACCATGACGCCCGCGCCTTCGCC
>JAQSDS010000127.1 GCA_029946045.1 Rhodoferax sp. | reverse complement strand
CGGTAGTTGCCGGCGATCAGCATCGCCCATTTGGCCAGCGGCACAAACACCGAGATCAGCACCACGGTCACACCAATGATGGCGCCCGAGATTTGCCCCATGGCCTTGCGTGTGGCGTCCAGCGGTGACAAGCCTTCTTCGCTCATGATGCGTTCGACGTTTTCCACCACCACAATGGCATCGTCCACCACAATGCCGATCACCAGCACCATGGCAAACATGGTCAACACATTGATGGAAAAACCCAATGCCAGCAGCGTGGCAAAGGTGCCCAGCAAGGCTACGGGCACCACCAGCGTGGGAATCAGGGTGTAGCGCCAGTCTTGCAGGAACAGGAACATCACCAGAAACACCAGCAAAATGGCTTCAATCAATGTCTCAGCCACCTGGCGCAGCGAGGTTTCAATGAAGCGTGAGCTGTCGTAAGGGATCGCCCAAGTCACTCCTTGAGGGAAAAACTTTTCAAGCTCTGCCATGCGCGTGCGCACCGCTTTGGCCGTGGCCAGTGCGTTGCCGCTGGGCGACAGTTGCACGCCAATGCCAGTGGAAGGTTTGCCATTGAGCCGGGCCGAGGTGGCATAGGCCTGGGCACCGAGTTCAATGCGTGCCACGTCTTTCAGTCGCACGCTGGAGCCGTCGGTGTTGGCGCGCAGCACCACGTTGCCAAACTGCGCCACACTGGAAAGTTGACCGCTGACCACCACGGTGGCGGCAATGCCTTGGCCGTCCACATTGGGCAGGCTGCCAATTTCACCCGCCGAGACCTGGGCATTCTGGGCGCGGATGGCGGCGGTGACGTCGCTGGCAGACAGGTTGTAGCCTTGCAGTTTGGCCGGGTCAATCCAGACGCGCATGGCGCGTTCGGTGCCAAACAACTGGGCTTGACCGACGCCGTTGATGCGCTGCAATTCCGGCAGAATGCTACGCGAGGCATAGTCGCCCAGCGCCACCGGGTCAAGCTTGGGATCGTCGCTTGAGAGAATGGCAAACAGCAAAAAATTGCTGCGCGCCTTGTCGACCCGCACGCCTTGCTGCGTGACAGCAGAGGGCAGGCGCGGGCTGGCGCGGCTCAGGCGGTTTTGCACGTCCACTTGCGCCAGATCAGCATTGGTGCCGGGCTGAAAACTCAGGGTGATGCTGCCGGTGCCGTTGGCTTGCGCCACCGATTCCATGTAGATCAGGCCGGGCGAGCCGTTCATTTCCTGCTCAATGATGGACAGCACGCTGTCTTCCAGCGTTTGTGCAGACGCGCCTGGGTAGCTGGCCGAGATCAGGATGGAGGGCGGTGCTACCGGCGGGTATTGGGCAATGGGCAACTGGGTGATGGACACCGAGCCCATCACGATGATGAACAGTGCAATGACCCATGCAAAGATGGGCCGGTCAATGAAAAACTTGGCCATGGGGGGTCCTTAGCGCGCCACGCTGGCGGCTGCGCTGGTCGATGCAGGTGCTTTTGGCGCAGAGGCCGCAGGGGCAGCACGCGGCGCGCTGCCTGGCGCTTGCCAAGGAATGGCTTTGACCGGTGCATCACCACGCAGCTTCTGGAAGCCGTCGACCATGACCTGGTCGCCGCTTTGCAGACCGTCCAGAATCACCCACTGGCCGCCTTGTTGGCCACCCACCTTGACCGGGCGCGGCGCCACCTTGCCATCGTTGCCCACCACCATGACCGAATCACCCTGGGGCGAGCGCGTCACGGCCTGCTGGGGCAGGGTGATGGCGCTACCGGCTTGTGCCTGTTCTAGGCGGACACGCACAAACAGGCCGGGCAACAGGGAGCCGGCAGGGTTGGGTACCTCGGCGCGCAGCGTGATCTGGCCGCTGGTGCTGTCCACCGTCAGGTCAGAAAACAGCAATTTTCCGGGCCTGGCGTATTCGGAGCCATCTTCCAGCACGAGCCGCACGCTGGCAGCCTGGCTACCGGCGCGTTTGAGCTGGCCAGATTCCAGCTGGCGGCGCAATTTCATCACGTCCGAAGCCGACTGGGTAAAGTTGACATACATCGGGTCGATTTGTTGAATCAGCGCCATGGGAGTGGCTTCGCCCTGACCCACCAGAGCACCTTCGGTAACCAGTGCGCGCCCGATGCGTCCGTTGATCGGCGCGGTGATGCTGGCATAGCCCAGGTTGATGCGTGCGGTTTGCACCGTGGCACGGGCCACGGCCACGTCAGCCTCAGCCAGTTTTTGCGCTGCCTGAGCATTGACAAATTCCTGCTGGCTAATAGCTTTGGCCTCCATCAGAGGCTTGAAGCGTTCGGCCTGCGCACTGGCTTGCATCTGGTTGGCCTCGGCCTTGGCCACTGAAGCCAGGGCGCTGGTCAAAGCGGCCTGGTAGGAGCCGGCGTCAATTTGAAACAGTGCCTGACCGGCGCGCACCTGGCTGCCCTCGACAAACAAGCGTTTTTGCACGATGCCAGCAGCCCGGGCCCGGACCTGTGCCACCCGCGAAGCCTCCAGCCGGCCAGGCAGTTCGCTGACCAGTCCCACATCGGTCAGTTTGACCGAGACCACGCCCACTTCGGCCGGTGGCGGCGCGCCGGGGCCGCCCGCAGGGGCACTGCCCTGGCCGCAGGCCGCCAGCAGCAGGTTTAGAACCAGCGCAGCGGGTGCCCACAGGCGCTGGTGTGCCGGGTATCGGTTAGGGCGTGTGTACGCGGTGGAGGTTGGCAGCATGGCGAATTCCTGGGGAAAAAGAAAGCCCGGGCGAGGGCATCAATAAGGCACAAAAATGGGATTTGATTTTTTCTGAATTATACATACAATAGTGAATGTAAATCAGTACCCCCCTCACGCAAACAAAGAGCCCCATGGCCCGTCGTACCAAAGAAGATGCCGAAGAAACCCGCCACCAGTTGCTGGAGGCCGCACAGCGCGTGTTTGCCGAAAAAGGGGTGTCGCGCACCTCGTTGCAAGACATTGCGCAGGCTGCCGGGGTGACACGCGGGGCGATTTACTGGCACTTTAAAAACAAGGCGGAGTTATTCAACGCCATGATGGACAGCGCCATTTTGCCGATGGAGCAAACCATGCAGCAGTTGGGCCACGATACGACGCAAGACCCGCTGGTCGAACTGGAGCGTGCTGTCTTGCAGACGATGCGCGGCATTGAATCCGACGCGCGTACCCGTGCCATCTTTGAAGTAGCCACCTTGAAGGTGGAGTACGTGGATGAGTTGCTGGCCGTCAAGGAACGGTATGTGGCGTGTTATGCCGACACCACCCGCCAGATGCAACGCAGCCTGGAAGACGCTGCCGTCCGGCGCGCAGTGACGCTTGCTGTGCCGTCAGACACAGCAGCACAGGGGCTGCATGCGCTGATGGTTGGGCTGATTCATACCTGGGTGTTGGCGCCCTCAGCCTTCAAGTTGGTGGCGGTGTCACAAACGGCCATTCGCACCTATCTGGCTGGGTTGGGCTTGAAGTTTTGATCACCTAAACTTGCCCGCTATGGCAAAAGACTACTGTGTGTTGGGAATCGAATCTTCCTGTGATGAAACTGGCGTGGCGCTGGTGCGAGTCAGTGGCCAGCGCCTGCCAGACTTGCTGGCCCATGCGCTGTACAGCCAGATTGAGATGCATCAGGCTTACGGTGGCGTGGTGCCCGAGCTGGCCAGCCGCGATCACATTCGCCGTGTCCTGCCCTTGACCCAGGAGGTGTTGCAAGCGGCAGGCAAAACATTACAGGAAGTCGACGTGGTGGCATTTACCCGTGGCCCGGGCCTGGCGGGTGCCTTGCTGGTGGGCGCTGGCGTGGCCTGTGCGCTGGGGGCGTCATTGGGCAAGCCAGTGCTAGGCGTGCATCACCTGGAAGGGCATTTGTTGTCGCCGTTTTTGAGTGCAGATCCGCCCGAGTTTCCTTTTGTGGCCTTGTTGGTGTCGGGCGGGCACACACAGTTGATGCGGGTGGACGGGGTGGGGCGTTACCAGATTCTGGGTGAAACCATTGATGACGCCGCCGGTGAGGCGTTTGACAAGTCGGCCAAGTTGCTGGGCCTGGGTTACCCCGGAGGCCCGGCACTGTCCAAATTGGCCGAGGTCGGCGACCCGGTGGCATTCAAGTTGCCGCGTCCGCTGTTGCACAGTGACAACCTTGATTTCTCTTTTGCCGGGCTGAAAACGGCGGTGATGGTGCAGGCCAAAAAACTCGCCGCGCTGCAGACGTGTGCCGTGGAGGCGCTGCCCCACGCCGTGTTGGCTGATTTGGCCGCTTCAACCCAGGCCGCGATTGTGGAAGTGCTGGTGAAAAAATCGTTGGCGGCACTCAAGGCGACGGGTTTGCAGCGGCTGGTGGTGGCGGGTGGCGTGGGCGCCAACCGCAGCTTGCGGGAACAACTCAACCGGGCGTGCGCCAATCGCGGCGTGCGGGTGCATTATCCGGAGTTGCATTTGTGTACCGACAACGGCGCCATGATCGCCATGGCTGCCGGCATGCGGCTGCAATCAGGGGTTCAAAGCGCCAGTGAGGTCTACGCGTTTGACGTCAAGCCACGCTGGCCACTGGACGACATCATGGCCTGACAGCGCATTACACTGCGCACCGTTCTGAAAGAACCAGCTGCCTGCCTCCACTGTGGCGAGTGACAGGGCCGTTACCAAGGATTTTTTTGAGATGTTGAAAATAGCGCAACGAGCTGTGTTGGGGTTCGCTTTGTTGGCCTTCCTGCCCTTGCTTGCGCTGGCGCAAACTGCGCCTGCGCCGGTCAAGATTGCCATGATTGAGGGACTGAGTGGTCCATTTGGCAATACCGGTGAAGCGGTGTTTCGTAACCTGGTCTGGGCTGTGGAGCGCGTGAATGCGCGTGGCGGCGTGCACTTGGCGCTGGTACGTTATGACAGCAAGGGTCAGGCTGAAGAGGCCTTGTCGGCGCTGAAGTCGGCCATCGATGATGGTGCCAGGGTCATCATGCAGGGTAATTCGTCGGCGGTGGCTGCTGCGCTGATTGACGCTATCAACAAGCACAACGCGCGGGAACCCGCCAAGCGCGTGCTGTTTTTGAATTATTCGGCGGTTGATCCCATTTTGACCAATGAAAAGTGCAGCTTCTGGCATTTCAGGTTTGATGCCCATGCCGACATGCGCATGACGGCACTGATGGATGTCCTGAAGAGCGATCAAGGACTTAAAAGTGTCTACATCATTGGTCAGGACTACAGCTTTGGCCAGGCAGTGGCGCGTGAAGCCAAGCGCCAGCTGGCTGTGTTGCGCCCGGATGTGCGGGTTGTTGCGGACGAGTTGCACCCGATGGGACGGGTCAAGGACTTTTTGCCTTACGCGGTCAAGATCAAGGCCAGCGGCGCGCAGGCCGTCATCACCGGTAACTTTGGTAACGACCTGACGCTGTTGGTCAAGGCCGCCAAGGATGTTGGTTTTGACGGCAAGTTTTACACTTTTTATGGCAACGCTCTGGGCGCACCGGCTGCCATCGGTGATGCCGGGGTGGGCAAGGTGGTGGCCGTGGCTGACTGGTTGCCCAATGTGCAA
>JAQSDS010000126.1 GCA_029946045.1 Rhodoferax sp. | reverse complement strand
ACCAATTTCAAACACACTGGGCAAACGCAGGGCGATCGTATCGGCACCCAGGTGCGTCATGTCCAGGTTGATGTAGTTTTTGTTGGGGCCACAACCGCGGCCTTCCTTGATTTCCTGGTCCATACAACGCGAGACAAAGTCACGCGGTGCCAGGTCTTTCATGGTGGGCGCATAGCGCTCCATAAAGCGCTCGCCATTGCTGTTGCGCAGAATTGCGCCTTCGCCACGGCAGCCTTCGGTCAGCAGCACGCCCGCGCCAGCCACGCCAGTGGGGTGAAATTGCCAGAACTCCATGTCCTGCAGTGGAATGCCCGCGCGCGCAGCCATACCCAATCCGTCGCCCGTGTTGATGTAGGCGTTGGTCGAAGCTGCAAAAATTCGCCCGGCGCCACCGGTCGCCAGCATCACGCTCTTGGCACGCAGGACGTGGACCTCGCCGGTTTCCATTTCCAGCGCGGCGACACCCACCACGTCGCCTGCAGCGTCACGAATCAAATCCAGCGCCATCCACTCAACAAAGAAATTGGTACGCGCCTTGACGTTTTGCTGGTACAGGGTGTGCAACATGGCGTGTCCGGTACGGTCAGCGGCCGCGCAGGCCCGTTGCACCGGCTTTTCACCGTAGTTGCTGGAGTGGCCGCCAAAGGGTCGCTGGTAAATGGTGCCATCAGGATTGCGGTCAAACGGCATCCCAAAGTGCTCTAGCTCATAGACCACTTTGGCCGCCTCACGACACATGAATTCGATGGCGTCCTGGTCACCCAGCCAGTCGGAGCCCTTGATGGTGTCGTAGAAATGGTAATGCCAGTTGTCTTCGGCCATGTTGCCCAGACTGGCGCCAATGCCGCCCTGGGCCGCAACGGTGTGCGAACGTGTTGGGAACACCTTGGAGAGTACCGCCACATTCAGACCAGCATTGGCCAGTTGCAGCGAGGCGCTCATACCAGCGCCACCAGCACCGACGATGACGACGTCAAATTTACGCGTTTGAAGTTTGGAGGTTGCAGTCATGATGGATTTTTTTATCTTGATAATTGGTTACAGCACATCCCGATGCGGACCAGGGCATGCAAAGACTCTCTTTTAAAAAAGAAAGTTTACAAACGCCACAAGGCTTCAATGGCGCCGCCGGTACACGCAATCAGCCAGGCAATGGCAAAAACATGCATGACAAAGCGAACGCCGTAGGGCTTGACGTAATCCTGAAAAATGTTACGCATGCCAACCCACACGTGGTAGAGCATGGAGAGAATGACCAGAAAGGTCAGCGATTTCATCCATTGCGGCGAAAAAATGCCGGCCCACAGCTCGTAGCCGATCGGGCCTTTGCTTAAAATCAATTGCGCCAGCACCAGCACCGTGAACAAAGCCATGATGACCGCAGTAACGCGTTGCGACAGCCAGTCGCGCATGCCGTAGTGAGCGCCTACAACCAGGCGATGGGATCCGAAATTGACAGACATGTATGACTCCTGAATTTTTTTAATAAAGACCGAACAGTTTGGCACCCAGCACCAGCGTCAGCGTCAGGGTGAGAACCAGCACCACTGCAGCCGTCTGGCGTCCAAAATCCTTGGTGACGTGCTCGTGGTGGGTGTCCATCCAGAGGTGGCGCATCCCAGCAATGAAGTGGTGCAGACTGGCCCAGATCAGTCCCAGCACAACCAGCTTCCAAATGAAACCCGGCAAGCCCAGCATGCCTTCATTGAAGGCTGCCTTGAATTTCAGGAAAGAGATTTCGGACGAGATGGAGTTGTCAAACATCCAGATGATGAAGGGCATCAGAAAGAACATGATGGCGCCACTGACGCGGTGCATACCCGAAGCGATGGATGCCAACGGCCACCGGTAGCTGATGAGCGATTTGCCATCAATGTTGTAGAACTCCGGACGTTTTTTTGCTTTGCTGGCCGCTGATTCAGACATACGATGCTTTCATGGTTGAGGTAACAACTGGGTAACCGCGCGTAAAAAGATAACTCTCAAATTCTATTGCAATGCAGCAAGCGCCTGACCCTTCTGTCCATTGGCGCAGTATTTTTGTCAATCAAAAATTTTGATCCTGCAAGGATGACACCTCAAACGGACTTCAAGCTGACATCCTGCCAAAAAACCATTCAACCCAAGGTGTTGTGATAGTGATGGGTGTCGGTCCGGTAGTAACCGCGGCGCAGCTCCATAGGCTCATCACGGTAAGTGTAGGCCACCCGCTCCACGCTCAACAAGGGTGTGCCCAGCGGCACTTTCAGGTGCGCCACATGCAGCTCAGTCGCCGGAATGGCACGTATTTTTTCTTCGGCACGCACCATGCGAACATTGAATTCGGTCTCAAACAAAGCGTACATGGGTCCCTGGTAATTGGCCAACTGCTCAGCCGTCAAGCCCTTGAACGGCGCTGCTGGCAACCAGATATCTTCCAAGATAATGGGAGCACCACCAAAACTGAGCAGGCGCCGGGCCTGCAACACCATGTCACCATTGCGCAAGGCCAGCGCACGGGCCACGTCGGCGGTAGCACGACCGCGCTTGCATTCGATGATGTCGCGCTGGGCCGGGCCTTCGCTGCCGCGGGTACCACTGTCAGGAACCAGTTTGAGAAACCGGAACTGCACCTGTTGCTCGGCGTGGGTTGCAACAAAAGTGCCTTTGCCTTGGCGACGCAGGAGCAAATTCTCGGCCGCCAATTCATCGATCGCCTTGCGCACCGTGCCCTGGCTGACGTGAAAACGCCCCGCCAACTCCACTTCACTTGGAATCATTTCACCGGGTTTCCACTCCCCGGCGCGCAAGCTATTGAGGATCAGTCCCTTGATTTGCTGGTACAACGGACTGAAGGCCGGCGTTGCCGAAGAAGCCTGCAGATAAGCGGCCTCAGGCATTGCCAGGATGGGCTCGATGACAGGTTCTGGAAAGGTTTGCATGGTGGATTTGTCTCGATTTGCGGCAGGATCTTTTTTGTCGAATCATATCTTATATAAGACATAAGACAAATTGACGAATCAGGGTTTTCCAGAGTACACTTGACGCGCTGTGGGGTTGGCTGTGTGCTGTTCACCCTATGCCCACTGAATTATTTCTTAAACCTTTTGGAGATTTCGCCATGAGCAAAAAGCCCGTCCGTGTAGCCGTTACCGGTGCCGCAGGTCAAATTGGTTACGCCATCCTGTTTCGCATAGCTTCAGGCGAAATGCTCGGCAAAGATCAGCCCATTGTCTTGAGCCTGCTGGAAGTTCCGGTTGAAAAAGCGCAACAGGCGCTGCAAGGCGTGATGATGGAACTGCAAGACTGCGCTTTCCCCTTGCTGGTTGGCATGGAAGCCCACAGCGACCCCATGACCGCGTTCAAGGACGTGGATTACGCCTTGCTGATCGGTTCGCGCCCCCGTGGTCCGGGCATGGAACGCGCCGAGTTGTTGGCCGTGAATGCCGAGATTTTCACGGCCCAGGGCAAGGCCCTGAATGCCGTGGCCAGCCGCGACGTGCGCGTTTTGGTGGTCGGTAACCCGGCCAACACCAACGCCTACATTGCCATGAAGAGCGCACCCGACCTGCCGCGTAAGAACTTCACTGCCATGCTGCGCCTGGACCACAACCGTGCCTTGAGCCAACTGGCCTCCAAGACCGGCAAGGCCGTGGCTGACATCGAAAACATGGCGGTCTGGGGCAACCATTCACCCACCATGTACGCTGATTACCGCTTCGCTACCATCAACGGCGCAAGTGTCAAGGACATGATCAACGACGCTGACTGGAACGCCAACACCTTCCTGCCCACGGTGGGCAAACGTGGTGCAGCCATCATTGCAGCACGCGGCGTGTCTTCAGCTGCCTCGGCGGCCAATGCTGCCATCGATCACATGCATGATTGGGCCCTGGGCACCAACGGCAAGTGGGTCACCATGGGCATTCCATCCAACGGCGACTACGGCATTCCAAAAGACACCATGTTTGGCTTCCCCGTCACTTGCGAAGGGGGCGAGTACAAGCTGGTCGAAGGTCTGCCGATCGATGCCTTCAGCCAGGAATGCATCAACAAGACGCTGAAAGAACTGCAAGACGAGCAGGCTGGCGTCGCCCACCTGCTGTAAACCCTGTTCTGAGTCAGGCTCGTGACCCACCCGCGCGACGTCTTGCTGGGCCCGGCGGCGGCCACACCGCTGCCGGTATGCGACCACTACTGCGGCGTCCAGGCACGCATGATCAAGAGTCTGGCCTTGCAGGTCGAACTGTCGCAAGAGCTGGGCACCTGTGCCTTTGATGTGACGCTCGATTGCGAGGACGGTGCGCCGGTGGGCGGTGAGCAGGATCATGCCCACATGGTGGCCGAACTGGCGGCGAGCGCATGGACTGCCAGCCACAAGCTGGCGCCCCAGGTTCAACCCCGGGTTGCGGCCCGTGTGCATCCGGTCGACCACCCCGCGTTTGCGCAAGATGTGGCAACCATTGTGGGTCGCTCAGCCCAGGCCTTGTGCCATGTCATGATCCCAAAAGTGGACACAGTGGCAGACATCGAGCTCGCCCTGCCCCACTTGGACCAGGCATTGAAAACCAACGGTCGGACCACGCCCTTGCCGCTTCACGTGCTGATCGAATCTCCGCTGGCGGTGCACCATGTGGCAGCCATTGCCGCGCACCCTCGCGTTGAATCTCTCAGTTTTGGCTTGATGGACTTTGTCTCGGCCCATGGTGGCGCGATTCCGGCCAGCGCCATGGCGACCTCCGAGTTCAGTCGGCCTGAAGACCTCGATCAATTCAGTCATCCGCTGGTGGTGCGGGCCAAGCTCGCCATCACCGCAGCCTGCCATGCCTTTGGCAAAACCGCCTCACACTGCGTGGTGACCGAGTTCAAAAACGTCGCCCGGCTCGAAGCAGCTGCCCGTCACGCCAGTCGCGCCCTGGGCTTTGCTCGCATGTGGAGCATTCACCCGGACCAGATTCGCCCGATTCTGGCGGCCTTTGCGCCAGCCGCCAATGAAGTGGCACAGGCCAGTCGCATTGTGTGTGCAGCGCACGCAGCCGACTGGGCGCCCATTTCACTTGAAGGTCATTTGCACGACCGCGCCAGTTACCGCTATTTTTGGCAAGTGCTGGTGCGTGCCCACCAAACGGCCAAATTGCCAAACCATGATCCTGCCCAGGTTTTTTTCTCTGCCTGATGATCAGGTTGTTCATTTTTACCCTGCGGCTGTGACGTCTTCCTGAGTCACAGTCCCCCGTCCAGTTACCGCTGATTGTATTTTTTGATTGAAAAGGAGTTGACCATGTTGCAAGCTTACCGCGCCCACGTCGCCGAACGTGCCGTTCTCGGCATCCCCGCATTGCCCTTGACGGCCCAGCAAACCGCTGCGCTCATTGAGCTGCTGAAAAATCCGCCCCAGGGCGAAGCGGCCACGCTGCTCGATCTAATCACACACCGCGTCCCCGCTGGTGTGGATGATGCAGCCAAAGTCAAAGCCAGCTACTTGGCCGCTGTGGCGCACGGTTCTGAGAAGTGCACCCTGATCAGCCGT